>JAGOWF010000213.1 GCA_018060305.1 Pyrinomonadaceae bacterium | reverse complement strand
TTGTAGTCGAACGACAAGTTCTTTGTCGAGACGGGCAGGCGGTTGACAACGGGCTCAATTATGCTGCCGCGAAGAAACGCAGGTATCGACAGATATTTTCGCATCACTTGATGCGCGTAATACATCGGGTAACCGGCAAACAGCTCGTCGCCGCCGTCTCCGCCGAGGGCAACGGTCACATGCTTGCGGACAAAGCGGGCGAGCAGATATGTCGGGATCAGAGAGCCGTCCGACATGGGCTCGTCGAGCCATGTGCCTATCTCGCTGATGAGATCACCCGCAGTCGTGGCAGAGAGTTTGTCCTCGTAATGTTCGGTGTTGAGATGCCGCGCTACCTGACGGGCGAATTTCGATTCATCGAAAGAATCCTCGTCAAAACCGATCGAGAATGTCTTTACTCTTTCTGTCGCGTGCTGAGTCGCGAACGCTGCGACTGTCGAGGAATCGATCCCGCCGGACAGCAAGATGCCGAGAGGCACGTCGGAGACGAGCCGCATCCGGACGGCGTCTGAGAGGAGGTCGCGGAGCTCGGCCGCTTTTGTCGCGAGTTGAGTGTTTCGCCCTTGCTCACGCGCAGGCTTCTGCAATGTGCTGCTCCAGTCGAGTTTCCAATATTGGCGCGTCTTTATTTCGCCGTTCTCGATGGTGAGGACGTGAGCGGCGGGCAGCTTGGAGATGCCTTTGTAGATGGAGCGCGGCGCAGGAACGTAATCGAAGCTTAGGTAATGGCGAAGCGCGTCGATGTCGAGTTCGGCTTTGACAGATGGATGCGCGAGCAGGGCCTTTGGCTCAGAGGCATAGATCAGCTTGCCCGCAAAAACGCCGTAGTACAGCGGCTTCTCGCCAAAACGGTCGCGGGCAAGGATGAGCTTTTTTCGGCGGCTGTCCCATAACGATATCGCGAACATGCCATTCATTTTGTCCACGAAGTCCTCGCCGTATTCCTGGTAAAGGTGCGGGATGATCTCGGTGTCGGTCTGTGTCGTGAACTCGTGGCCTTTTTTCTCTAGCCCTTGGCGGACATCGCGATAATTGTAAAGCTCACCGTTCTGCATCGCGACGATCGAGCCGTCCTCGCTGAATACCGGCTGGTCGCCCGTCCTGAGATCGATGATCGACAGGCGCCGCATCCCAAGCGCGACCGTGTCGTCCATCCATATGCCTTCCGAGTCAGGGCCACGGTGAAGGATCGTCTCGCACATCCCGTGCAAGACGGCCTCAGAGTGATCGCTTGTATTCGACGAGAGATTGATCCAGCCTGTAATGCCGCACATGTTATAGAAGGTAGCTATTAGCTCATAGCGATCGGGTAATAGCTATTTTTCAAAGCCGATCTGCTCCCTGACGGCATAGATCGTTTTGTTCTGAGATTCGTGGTAAGTCCGCACAAGCAGTTCGGCGAGTAGGCCCATTAGGAAGAACTGCACTGATATAGCAAGCATCACCACCGCAATAACAGGCAGCGGGGTGAGAATGAATGAGACGCCCTCGAACTTGAGTACGACAGCCCAGACGCCGGCGATGGCGGCGAGCAGGAATGCGATCATTCCAAATGTGCCAAAAACATAGATCGGCTTTGTTTGATATGAGGCCATGAACTTGATCGTCATGAGGTCAAAAACGACCTTTATAGTTCGCGAGATCCCGTATTTTGACTTGCCCATCGTGCGGGCGTGATGATCGACGGGGATCTCGGTTACGCGGGCGCCGGCCCAGCTTGCGTAGATCGGAATGAATCGATGCATCTCACCGTAGAGCCGCACGTCCTGGATCACCTCGCGGCGATAGGCCTTGAGCGAGCAGCCATAATCGTGCAGGTGAACACCGCCGATCCACGAGATAATGCTGTTGGCGATCTTTGACGGTATCTTTCGCGAGATGAGTTTATCCTGACGGTTTTTGCGCCAGCCTGAGACTACGTCGTAGCCCTCGTCGAGCTGGTCAAGTAAGCGGGTAATGTCCGCCGGGTCATTCTGCAAATCGGCGTCCATCGGTATGAGAATGTCGCCTTTGGCCGCGTCGATGCCGGCGCTCATAGCAGCCGTCTGGCCGTAATTGCGGCGAAGGCTGATGACGCGGACACGCTGATCACCCGCAGCGATCTCCTTCAATATCTCAAGACTGCTGTCTGTCGAGCCGTCGTCCACATAGATCACCTCTGCAGTCTTGCCAAGTGCATCGAGCGCGGCAGCTATCTTTGCGTGCATCGGCCGTAGGTTCTCCTCCTCGTCCAGGACGGGAAGGAAGAGTGACAACTCTGGATTGTCCGATCGCTCTGTCATACGGAAATAGCCACAAATTTACACAAATTTCACGAATTACAAGATTCTCATATTCGTATTGATTCGTGTAATTCGTGGCTAACTCTTTTGCGCGACGACGACGATCGAGACGCCGATCGGGAAATTGAAGTTCTTGAGCCAAAAACGCTCGGCCGAAAAGATCTTGCCAAAAAGGCCGTTCAGGGCCGAGACGTTGATGTTGTTTTCTGACGCAGGCTTTAGGCCCGTTATTTTCATTATCATACGGCCCACGAGGATGGGAGCGAAGAAGGTCCAGTTCGCGTACGCCGCGCGTTCCACCGCATAGCCGGCCTTTTCGATCCGCTCGACGATCTGCCGACGCGTGTAGCGAATGCGGTGATGTGAAATGTCGTCCTGCACGCCCCAAAGCCACATAAATGCTGGCACAAAGAACAGTGAGTAGCCACCGCTGCGTGTGACACGATGCATTTCTTTCAAACCCGCGACGTCGTCGTCCAGATGCTCGATCACGTCAAGCGCCGTGGTTAGATCGAACGCTCCATCTTTGTATGGCAGTTGCTCGGCAAGACCTTTCTCGACTTTTAATCCCTTTCGCCGGCAGAATTCCAAAGCATCGTCCGACACATCGACGCCCTCAGCCTCGCCGTATTGCGAGAGCATTTCGATGTTTGCACCGGTGCCGCAGCCAACATCAAGAATGCGTATTCTGGAGTTCGGAGTCTGAAGTCTTGAGCAGATCCTTTCAAGAAAACTTTCGAGGATCGCGCGCCGGCCGACAAACCACCAGTGCGAGCCCTCGACCTCGTCCATGATGGCGTAAGTGTGCTGCTGCATTTCCTGGGGCAGGGCTACGTTCATAAAAGCATTTATACTCTAAGACCCATCATCTCGCTTGCAAGCGGGCCGACGTTGCCGCCGAGCTGCATGCCGTAACTTTCATTCAATCGACGACGGATACCGTCATCGCTGACCTCGCAGCCGCCGGATTCGGGGCTGCAGAGGATCATTAGCTGGAGGCCCTCGTCCAGGTATTCCTTCTTATCGATACAGAGCAGGTAATCGCCGGCGGTCTTGTGGGCTTCCCATTCAAGGTCATAAAGCGTTGGATCAAAGATACTTAGCGGATTGATCGCGGCGTTCGAAAGGCTCGCTATGGTCTGTGCGAAGTCGTATGCGTGGCGGCCTTCGTGGACGAACGTCCCTTCGCAACCGCGCTGGCCACCAGTGTCGATCGTCTCTTTCGCGATTGCGATGTAAATCTCCCCCAAGGCCTCACGCAGGCTCATCGGCCCCGCTGCGATCTTGTCGTTCGTTCGACCGGAATCGATCACTCCGGTGATACCGGAAGCATTGACTTCCTTGACCGGTTTGCAGCGGACAAGCATCTTGGACGCGACGATCTCGTTCATCATCTCGCGATGAAAGTCGTTGCCCTTCGTGATGATCGTATCGAATGCATCCTCGATCGACTGACGGTATTTCTTGTTTATGCCCGTATCAAATCTCATAGGCTTTTGCCACGGATAAACGCGGACTACGCGGCTGTGAAAAAGATATTCTCGTAAATTCTTATCCGTGCTTATCCGTGTCGATCTGCGGCTAAACGATCCTTCCAAATCCGCACCAGCTATTCTCATTGTGCCATGTGATCTTGACTTCCGTCGCGCCGATCTCGTCCCACCACGCGGCGAAATCGTCCTTTGGGATATAGAATGCGGTCGGTGCGACCAGATGGTCAAAGACGATATTGTGATGCTCGCGCCAGCCGAATGTTCCGAGATGATTTAGATATTCGTTGTAAAATAGCTTGCTGGCGACGGGCTTTGCGACAGAGTTGAGCGGACGATATACGAGCTTTGTGGACAGAAAAACGCCCAGCGTCGGCAGCTTTGAGAGTTGATACAACACTGGCGGTGATATCTGCGACGTAAAGCCTCTCCGCACCGGATTCACGTATCTCGTTATCCACCCGTTGTTCTCGGCACCATAGATCCATGCCGAGAGATGGCCGCCGTGCTTAACCTTACCGGCGAGCGAGAGAAACGCTCCACGCGGATCGGGCGTGTGATGCAGTACGCCGACCGAGAAGGCGTAATCGAATACCCCTTTTTTGAACGGCAGTTTGTAGATGTCGCACTGGACGACATGGACATTCGGCAGCTTTTTCGTAAGAGCGAAAGCCGATTCCACGCCGTCGCCCAGATCGATGCCGACGACCTCCTTTGCTCCCCACGTGGCCGCAAGCTTGGTATGGCGGCCTTTGCCGCAGCCACCCTCAAGAACGACCTTGCCATCAAAGAACTCGGGCTTCACAGGCTGTAGCCAGCCGAGCAGCTGTTCCTCATACCGGCTGTCTTCCTGCGTAAAATTGGTCCATTGCCAGCCGAAATTGTCGGCGGTAGCGGCCTTATCCTCCTCGACCTTGCCGCGATCCGCAAAACGCGGAACACCGCGGACAACTTTGTATTCACGGTCGCATTTCTTGCAGTTCAGCACGCCATCGATGATCTCTTTATCAACGTAGCGGCCCGCACTGGCGAGCAAGATATCGCCGCCGCACGTCGGACATGCGAGCAGATCCAGGAGTCTCTCTTTCATTTCGAATTTACAGCGACGCGAAACTTTTCGTATTCAGCGTACGGGAACGATTGGCGCCAATTGAACTCGAATTCGTCCGTATCGCGGTCCTCGTAAAGCTGGTCGAAAGTTTCACCAAATGCCGCGCAGACATTCGCCACCGTTCCAACGTGCGAGAAGACCAATTCGCGTTCAGCCGAGTCGCGTTCATCGGTCGGGTATTGGTAGATCTCGATAGTCAGGTTCTCGCCTTCGCGGAGGAATCGAAAATCAAATTCCTCAGGGTCGCGGTTCCATTTGAGCAAATATTCGTTGTCCGTAAGTATGGGATCAGCGAGCTTT
>JAGOWF010000212.1 GCA_018060305.1 Pyrinomonadaceae bacterium | reverse complement strand
CCCAAACATCGATCGCGGCCGGCTACAAAGCCGGAGGCGGCATCTCCTACGCTGACTGCTTCGCCGCCGCCCTTGCCAAACAAACAAACGCCACCCTGATAACCGGCGACCGCGAATTCAAAAAGCTCGAATCCGAGATCACCATCGAATGGCTCTGACCGCCGTTTGCTCGGCTCCGTCGCTGCCGCATTTCCCAGCGACGGGAGCAACGGGCGACAACGCTTTCAGTTCCACGGTTCGCCATTCCGCGGTCATAGTTCGATGAATCCTTCGACGGCGACGCGGTCGAGCGCACCGTCGATGTCAGACAGCAAGGCATTAACGACCGGCACTTGATTACTTGGAAGTAGAATTATCGCGAGATCGAAGGCTGACAGGTTCTGTTGATGCCGGAGATTCTAGTCTGAGGTAATGAACACGTCAAACTCGACTGCGACGCGCCGCAGCAACTCGCCGTTCTTGATACCTGCCCAGCCCACTTCCTGAACAGTTATGATGTCGCGACCGGGCAGGCCGCGCTTGACGATGCTCGGGACGCATTCGTCGAGGATGATCTTCATGCAGCGAGACTGAGGTCGTTGAGTTCGGATCGGAAGTGTTCGAGCACACAGACGGCCTGATCTCGCGTAACGGTCGGAAAATTTTCAAGGAATTCGTCCAGCGAGACACCGGCTTGGAGATTCTCAAGCAAGGCCGATACCGGCACACGAGTGCCAGAAAAGACCGGCGCACCGCTCATTATCTCAGGGTCGATCGTGATCGGCGTTTCCTCGGTGATCGTAAACATACGAGGATTCTAGCATAGTCCAGATGCCTGAAAGCACCAATATTTCCAGTTGGCTTCCGGCTCCGTCGCTACCGTACTGCGGCTTGCCGCTATCGCAGTCGAGCTTGTCTGAAAAGTCGTTCTTTCGCGGCGGAGCCGCAAAAAGATAGTAGCCAGACGTGAAACGTCTGGAAAGATCGCCTCCAAGGCATCTCGCCCTGAAGGGGCGAACGGTCAATGTTTACGGGTGTCTGCCGCACCTTCAGTGCGGAAATCATCGTTCGCAGCTTTCCAGACGTTTCACGTCTGGCTACCGTCTTTCGCGGCTCCGCCGCGTAGAAGCAGACTTTTCAGACATCGTCTTTTTTGTTGGAGTCTAGTCGTGACTATTTCTTGATCGCTTCGCCGACGGATTCGATTGTCTCGCAGACGCCTTTTTTGAGCTTGCCCAGCCTTCATGGACGCGGCCGGCGATGTTTTGGGCTTCGCCTTCGGCTTCGAGGTCGGGATCATTTGTGGCCTCGATCCAAGTCCCTGAAAGGGACAACGTTAATAGCGTAGGGTGCAACCCTACGAATACAGTGCACTCTCTGTCCGTCCCTGACGGGGACGAATATCGGGCTGTAGTGGCTCCCCTACAGGGAGCGGCCCGTTGTTCGCGTGTTTCGTAGGGTTGCACCCTACGCAATGGAATTTGTCACCGTCGGCGACCTTAAGCGACATTCTCATAGCCTTGATATCCCGCATTATTACGGCGCACGCGGGGGATCATTATGGGCGTTATCAGTCCGGGCAGATGCTGTCGATACACTTCTACAAATTTCGGGGATTTTGCGCGACAAATGGCAGAGAGTGTAGATACAAAACGGTGGTCAGTCGGAGCTATCAGCGGTCAGCTTTCAGCTATCAGTGGTTGAGCACGAATCTTGGCTGACGGCTGAACGCTGACGGCTGATGGCTGCGGCCTATGCCGCTAATCGGTCGATCGTGTTGGTTAGCGAGCGAAAGATGTCGCGGCCGTCGTTGGAGCCGAGGGCCTCTTCGCACGCGCGTTCGGGGTGGGGCATCATGCCGAGGACGTTGCGGTCCTGATTACAGATGCCGGCGATATTGCCGCGTGAGCCGTTGGGATTTGCGGCGTCGTTGATCTCGCCATTGGCGTCGCAATAGCGAAATACGATCTGGCCGTTTTCCTCGAGCGCGGCGTAGGTCGCGTCGTCACAGGTGAAGTTTCCTTCGGCGTGAGCGATGGGAATTGACAGGACTCTAGCAGCATCGACGTTCTCAGTGAACGGCGTGTCAGGGTTTTCGAGCTTGAGATCGACGTGGCGGCAGATAAAGAGCGAACCGGCGTTCCGACGCAGCGCGCCGGGCAGCAAGCCCGCCTCGCACAGTATCTGAAAGCCATTGCAGATGCCGAATACGAATTTGCCGTCGGCGGCGAATTTCTTCACCGATTCCATCACGGGCGAAAACCGCGCCAGCGCCCCGGCCCGCAGATAATCGCCATACGAGAATCCACCCGGTATTATCACCGCATCAAAACTGCTCAGGTCGGTCTCTTTGTGCCAGATGAAATCTACCGGCTGGCCGACGTGTTTTGACACGACGTGATACGCGTCGTGATCGCAATTGGAGCCGGGAAAAACTACTACGCCAAATTTCATAGCACACAACTTCGTCAAAACATGACCGAGATCACACCACGCACCCGGCCGAAACGGTTATTTTAAGTCAAGCGAAATAATTATGCCAAAGACGATAATCGAACCTTTCCGTATCAAATCCGTCGAACCGATCTTCATGTCCACCGAAGAGGAGCGTGTTCGCTATATCGAGGAAGCCCATTACAATCCGTTCCTGCTTCACTCGCGTCACGTGATAATCGATCTGTTGACCGACAGCGGCACGTCCGCTATGAGCAGCGAACAGTGGGCCGGCATCATGCGCGGCGACGAATCCTACGCCGGCGCATCAAGCTGGGAACGCCTCGACGCCGAGATACACGATCTGACGGGCTTTCGCTACATCCTGCCCACGCATCAGGGCCGTGCGGCCGAGCGAATATTGTATTCACAGATCGGCGGAGAGGGCCGCGTCTTTCTGAGCAATACGCATTTTGATACGACGAGGGCAAACATCGAATACAGCGGAGCGGCCGCGATCGACATGCCGACACGCCTTGCGGCCGACCACGAATCTGACTATCACTTTAAGGGCGACATCGACCTCGAATTGCTCGAACAGAAGATCGCGGAACATGGCGCCAAGTCCATCGCCGCGGTTATCCTGACGGTCACGAACAACAGCGGCGGCGGCCAGCCCGTGAGCATGGAAAATGCCCGCCGCACGTCCGAGATCTGCCGGCAGAATCACATCCTCTTCATTATCGACTGCTGCCGCATCGCCGAGAATGCTTGGTTCATTAACCAATACGAAAAAGGTTACGCAGAGAAAACCTATCGCGAGATCGCACAAGAGATGTTCGCGCTCGCTGACGGCTGCGTCATGAGCGCCAAGAAAGATGCACTTGTGAATATGGGCGGCTTTCTCGCATTACGCGATGAGAAGCTCGCCGCCGCCTGCACAAACCTGCTCATCATCACCGAAGGTTTCGTCACATACGGCGGCCTTTCGGGCCGCGATATGGAGGCGATGGCCCAGGGGCTGCGAGAGGTATTCGAGCCAGATTACCTGAATTACCGCATCGTCAGCACGCGATACCTCGGCGAGCATCTACGCGCTATGGGCATTCCCGTGCTCTATCCGATCGGCGGCCATGCAGTCTATGTCGATGCCGCGCTCCTGTATCCGCATATCCCTGTGGATGAATATCCCGGACAGGTGCTGGTATGCGAACTCTACAAGAAAGGCGGCATCCGCGCCGTCGAGATAGGTTCGGTAATGTTTGGAAAATATGACGAGGACGGCAAGCTCATTCCGGCCGCTTCAGAACTCGTCAGGCTCGCGATCCCGCGCCGGGTCTATACGCAGAGCCATATCGATTATGTGATAGAGGTCTTCGAGGAGATAAAGGCAGAGGCAGGCGGCACAAAAGGCCTGAGGATCGTAAAGGAAACGCCATTCCTACGGCATTTCACGGCGCATTTCGAGAGTGTAGCATCGACGGCGACGCACACAGCATAGGCCGTCAATCGGCCAGCTCAACGCGAAAATCCTCGATCACGGGATTCGCCAGAACATCGGCCGCGATCGCCTCGGCAGTCTCACGCGCGGCATCCATGCAGACGCCGTCCGCAAAGCCGACCTCGAAGTATTTCCCCTGCCTGATGTCATCGATATTCGTGTGGCCGATCAGCTCGACCGAGTGGTGGATGGCCTTGCCCTGCGGGTCGAGCACGCCGGGCTTGAGACTAACGTATATCCGTGCTTTCATTTACCGCTCCAAAATAAATTGTAGATTTTGCCCAACTTTCTTGAATTTGGCAAAGCGTTATGCTAGATTTCACCTAAATTTCACGTCAAGCAATTTGTTCTAATCAAAAACTTCACTAAGGAGAACTGTAGAAGATCATGGAAAATTCCGGAAAGTCGGCCCTCGGGCTGGATGTAAATGTCGCCGCGGGCCTCGCCTATTTGCCCGTTTGCCTAATTAACTTGATTTTGAGTATCGCGATCATCGCAACTGACAAGACGAATAAATTTGCGCGTTTTGCGGCATTTCAATCCCTGTTGCTGATCGGAATTGGGATCGGCGGTTCGATCGTCGGCATGATAGTCGGCGCACTGGACGCGGTCGCCCAGATTGGGGTCTTCGCCCTGCTCGGCACGCTGATCTACATCGGCTCATTCGCTATTTTCATCATCGGTTCGATCATTTGTTGCATCCAGGCGTTCATGGGCAAGCAATTCAAACTTCCGGTAATCGGCAACATGGCCGATAACTGGTCGAACTAGAGCGAAATGATCACTTGTCCGCTATGCGGCCAACAGGGCTACCCGATCATTGAAAAGCGGGTGAATGGATCCGGATGGGCGTTGTTCGTTGTAATGCTCCTCTTCTGCATCCCGCTTTGTTGGCTTCCGTTCGTCATCGACGGATGTAAGGACGAATTTCGCAAATGCTCGAGGTGCGGAAGCAGGATTGGTTGAGACCTGTTGCACGCTAATAAGATCGAGAGGCAAGCCGGATCGCTTGCCTCTCGTCGTATTTGACACCAGGATCACGACAGCCACGGCATCGCCGATTCGTCAAATTCGGTTCCTTCGCCGTTCGGTAAGATATGAATGATGCGCTCGACGCCCTTAGCGCGCAGCAGCGGCGAGAGCATGCCGACGCGGTGGCAGTTGGCACGCGGCACTTTGTGATCGGAAAGCGGTTTTGACTCGGAGCACATGATCGCCGTCGGCAGATCGGACGCAATCTCGATGATGCGGCCCAAGCCCCATTCGAGGTCTTCGGGCGTCGGTTTGTTCTTGCCGCCGGTCTCGGGCAGATGCTCGTAGCCGATGTCGTTCTCTCTCAGCAATT
>JAGOWF010000211.1 GCA_018060305.1 Pyrinomonadaceae bacterium | reverse complement strand
AGCTCGACAAAGTTGCCGACCTTTGAGCCCTCGATCATCACGGCATGGCCGCGAAGATGGGCCATAGGGCCAAGCGTACAGTTATCGCCGACCGTCGAGTCTGTGATAAAGCAGTTATCGCGTATCTCGACACCGCTGCCGACCTCAGAATCGACGATCCGCGTTCCCGGGCGAATCGTGCAGCCCACACCGATAACGCTTTTGCCCTCAATAGTTACGTTCTGATAGACAACGGTGTCGCGGCCGACGGCCGATCGACTGCTGACGTAAGCGGTCTTGGGATCGACAAACGTCACTCCGTCTTCAAGCATCAGCTTTTGGATCGTTCGTTCTCTCAACGTCGCTTCGAGTGCCGCGAGCTGTCTGCGGTCGTTGATGCCCTCGACCTCGCCCGGATGCGGCGCGACATACACGCCGATCTGCTGACCGTCGGCCATGAGTATGCTCGGTATATCGGTCAAATAATATTCGCCCTGAGCGTTATTGTTGGACAATCGCGACAGGGCGTCGTAAAGGGCCCTCGAGTAAAAGCAATAGAATCCTGCGTTTACCTCGTCGATCAACTTTTCGGCGTCAGTCGCGTCTTTTTGCTCCACGATCCTTTCAAAGCCCGCCTCGCCATTTCTGACAATTCGTCCGTAACCCGTTGGATCTGGCAGCCTCACCGAAAGCAGCGTCGCCGCACAGCCGGCCGAGCCATGCTGGTCGATCATCGCCCGGATCGTTGATGTCGTTATCAGCGGCACATCGCCCGTCAGGACGACGATCGTCGAATCGCTATTGGCATACCGAGGGCGAGTCGCGGCGATGGCATCGCCGGTGCCAAGCTGTTTTTCCTGGATCGCAAAACAGACGCGCTCGTCTCTAAACTCTTGATCGACAACAGCCTTTACGTTCTCCGCCTGATGGCCGACTATGACGCACACGCTGCTTGGATCAAGGCCCAGGGCGGCCTCGACCACATGATTGACCAGCGGACGGCCGTCGAGATGATGCAGGACCTTGGCCCGATCAGAACGCATGCGCGTGCCCAAACCGGCGGCCATAATGAGTATGTCGAGGTCAGTCTTCACAAAATTACGAATTACGAATTACGAATTACGGAGCGCTCTCTGCAATCGTAATTCGTAATTGATCATTCTTAATTAATTCCTTCCGTGGCTCCAAAGCGCACAACAGCAATACTTGAGCGAGTTTCTCAGGGTGATGGCGGACCATCTCGCCTTCGTCCAACAGGTTACCATAGACGATCTCGGCGCCCTCGATAGTTTCGGGCGAGATCGATCCGTGGACGCCGATCTGTTCGGCCCCCTCACCGGCGTATTTTTCAGCCTGCCCGCCGCTGATGAAATGATCGTTCACGATCACATAATCAAACTCGATCTGCGGGGCATACTCTCGAACGACCTCAAGGTGATGGCGGGCGGTAAACCCATCGGTCTCGCCGGGCTGGGTCATCAGGTTGCACACATATACCTTCGTCGCGGGCGACGCCGCGATCGCATCGGCCACGCCTTCAACAAGTATCGGCGGCAGCAGACTAGTAAATAGCGATCCCGGCCCGACGGTAATTACGTTAGCAGCCTCGATCGCAGCAAGTGCTTCCGGCATCGGCTTGCAGTCGGACGGTTCAAGATAGAGCCGTTTGATGTCGTGGCCGACCGTTGAGATATTCGTCTCGCCTTTCACAGTGCTTCCGTCGTTCAGTTCCGCCGCCAGCCGCACGTCAGCGACGGTTGCGGGATAGATATGACCTTTGCTTGCGAGGATCTCGCTCGAGAGTTTGACCGCCTCGGCAAAATCGCCGGTGATCTCAGACAGCGCGGCAAGGAACAGGTTCCCAAAAATATGCCCGCCCAGATCGCCGTCGCCGCGAAAGCGGTGCTTGAACAATTTCGATAAGAGCTGCGAATCCTCGCTCAACGCGACCATGCAGTTGCGAATGTCGCCCGGCGGCAGCATCTGCAGCTCTTCGCGCAGACGGCCCGAGCTTCCGCCGTCGTCCGATACGGCGACGATCGCTGACAGGTCATCCAGCCACACAGGCTCAGTGTCACGAGCGTGAACGAACCGTTTTAATCCCGAGAGCAGCGTCGACAGGCCGTTGCCGCCGCCAATGGCAACAAAACGCAGCCCGTCGGAACTGTCCGAGAACAGATGGTGCTTCATCGATTAAAATGCCAACGGCGATTCGGCCGTGGTCATTTGGTAAGGAAAAGTCAGGGTGGTTGGCCGTACGAATCCGCAACAGCCGTCGGCGAGCGCTTGCCGACAAGCATTGATTTTACCATTCGCAGCGACTTGAAAACAATAAGAACTCTTTGCGGTAACCGTGTATTCGCACTTTCGTAGCTAATTCGGCACAAATCTCAAAAAATCCTTGTCCACAAGCGATTCGGTATGTTAAATTTGGTTTTGCGGTGGTGTGCTTTCCTGCCGTCGTATTGCCTTTAGTTCCTTACCCGATATAAGATTTAGCTGCGTTCACGATCCGGCGCGACCAAGACTACAAATGCCCGATACGCCCTTTATTTTGCAGGAGGACCAATTCGCGAGGCTCAAGACCGTTCTCGAACGTGTCCGTATTGAGTGCGCCGCGCGCGTTGTCTTCCTGATCGACCGCGACGGCCAGCCTATCGCATTCAGCGGCGAGATCGGCAATATGGACACGACGAGCTTCGCCTCGCTTGCTGCGGGCAATGTGGCCGCGACCAGCTCGATGGCAAAGCTGATCGGCGAGGAAGCCTTTCCGTGCGTATTTCACGAGGGCGAGCATGAGAGCATCTATATCAGCATCATCGGCCGGGCATTACTTGTAGTGGTATTTGACGAGCGATCGACGCTTAGTCTCGTAAAGATCCGTTCAAAACGTGGCAGCTACGAGGTTGCCGGAATACTTGACGAAGCAACGACCGCATCTGCGAATTTCCACCTTAGCAACAATTCGTTCTTTGCCGAGATCACGGATGAGGATATAGACAGTTTGTTCAGCTAGTGACAAGTGACAGGTGACAAGTAACAAGCAAGAACAGGATGAGGCCACACGAAAAACTCGAAGTCTGGAAGAAAGCGGTTGACTTTGTAGTTAATGTCTATAAGGAGACCGGAACTTTTCCGTCGGAAGAGAAATTCGGACTCACCTCGCAGATACGACGTTCTGCGATCTCAATTCCGGCAAATATTGCTGAAGGTGCGGCAAGACACTCGGACAAGGAATTTGCGCATTTTGTCGCCGTTGCGCAGGGCTCTTGCAGCGAACTCGAGACGGAACTCCTGATTGGCTCAAGACTTGGTTTTCTGGCTCCAACGGTTTATTCGACACTGAGGGGTGAGGCGGACGCGATCGGTCGGATGCTGGTCGGATTATCGAAGCATTTGCGTCAAAAAGGCAACAAATCCTGATCCTGTCACCTGTTACCTGTCACTGTTTACTTTTGTTATGACTTTTATCAATTACGCATCACGCGAGATCAATTGCAAGATCGTTTACTACGGCCCGGGCTTGTGCGGCAAGACGACGAATCTGCAATACATATACGACTCGACCGCGCCGCAGGCAAAGGGTAAGCTGATCTCGCTCGCTACCGAGACGGACCGGACGCTCTTTTTCGATTTTATGCCGCTTGAACTGGGCACGGTGCGCGGATTTAAGACGCGATTTCACCTCTATACCGTTCCGGGCCAGGTATATTACGACGCTTCGCGGAAGCTGATCCTAAAGGGCGTGGACGGCGTCGTTTTTGTCGCCGACAGCCAGGAAGAGCGTATGGACGCCAATGTCGAATCGCTGTTTAACCTCGAAGAAAACCTGCAAACACAGGGCTATGAGCTAAACAGCCTTCCCTACGTCCTGCAATTGAATAAACGCGATCTGCCAAACGTAATTCCGGCCCACGACCTTACCGGTGAGCTTCAAAAGAAAGGCGAGCCCGTATTCGAAGCCGTCGCCACCAACGGCACCGGCGTATTCGACACGCTCAAGGCCGTGGCGAAACAAGTCCTCACGGAGTTGAGAAAAGGCTGATCCCTCCTTTTTCGCCTTTTCACTCGGTCATTTTTTCACTACAATTGGGCGCGTATGAAACTGCCCGGTGAGGAATATGTGAGCCAAGGCCTGATCGATCTGCGCGCCGGTAAGGAGACGATCTCCGCTCTTCTCGTCGCCATCGGCGCTCCTCGCCTTCGACAATTGGGGCTCGATGTTCCGCCACATGACCTCACTTCGCCCGAACATCGGCTCTATCTAAAACTCGCCGCTGAAGACTCCGATTCAGCTCATTCTCGCTATAACGCACTGATTCGCAGGCTTGTGAGCTTCGAGCGGGCCTATTGATGCGAAGCCTCAGCGACAAAGGGCGAATCGAGGAATTCATGAAAGCGTTCGGCGGCAGGACACGACATGCTGCGCGCGTTTATTTTACGGGCGGCTCGACAGCCGTAATGCATGGTTGGCGTGCAGCCACTGTGGACATCGATCTGCGGTTTGTGCCTGAGAATGACGAGCTATTTCGCAGCTTGCAGGATCTGAAAGAAAGTCTTCAGATCAACGTCGAGCTCGCATCGCCGCCGGATTTTATCCCGGAAGTGCCGGGCTGGGAGGAGCGGTCACTTTTTATCGACCGGCACGGAAAGATCGATTTTTATCATTTCGATCCCTACAGCCAAGCCCTGGCTAAGATCGAGCGTGGACATGAACAGGACGTGGCAGATGTAATGTCAATGCTGTCGAGTGGACTTGTCAATAAGGGGCGCCTTGCCGAGATGTTCCAACAGATCGAGCCTTCGCTATACCGATACCCTGCGATCGATCCTAAGAAGTTCAGAATGAGTCTTGAGACCTTTTTGAACACGACTCAGGAAAAATAGAAAGGCCGCTAATCGGCGGCCTTTCGCTTTTAGCTTGTTACGAAGATCATGGACAATCAGTCCCCAGATCTTTCACCGAATAACCCGAGCCAAGCGTCGTCCCATGGACGGTGTAACACTTGTTGTAATCCACCGGCAGCAAAACGCGGCTTAAGATCTCGCGCTGCGGCTGCCAGACCAAACCGGTGTCGTTTTCCATCTTCAGCCGGATGTTCGTCGCATCCCCCGGGAAGTCGAACTTGACCTGATATCCGGACGTCTTTCCGTGTTCCTTCCGTTCTTTTTGCACGACCTGTTCCAGATTGTTCGGGTCAGGTTCATTCCACGTCGCGGTAAAGTGGGCTATGTACGCCCCCGAGTGAATCACCTTGACCCAGATATTGTCGAGTTCCTTGCAATCTTCGGTAGTGAAATCGGT
>JAGOWF010000210.1 GCA_018060305.1 Pyrinomonadaceae bacterium | reverse complement strand
GTATACGAGGGGCGCGTGTCATTCGGATTTAATGTGACTGTGCCGTCGACCTACCGGGGCCAGACCGTCCGAGTGAATGTGACCGTCCGCTCACAGGCTTGCACTGACGAGGTCTGCTATCCACCAAGAACAAAGCAGATAACGCTCATAGCCCGCGTGATCTAGCCGATGCTACGTCCGATCACCGACAGCAGCCGGCCGGTGCGCCCAAAATCACCTTTCTCACGCCGGTAAGAGAAAAAAAGGTCGCTTCGCTCGATGGTGCAGAAGGGCGCGACCGAGACGTTGCCAGCCTCCACGCCTGAACTGATCAGTTGATCACGGTTGCACGCATGCAGATCGACGAGTGCGTGACCATTGTGCGTCGGGTCGAAGTACCGGCCTCCGTCATCGATGCTTCGCACAAATGCCTCGACTACCTCTGGCCCGACCTCGTAGCTGCGGCCGCAGGCTGCGGGGCCTGTCGCGCAGATCAGGTCGTCGGGCCGCGAGCCGTAAAGGTCACGCATTTTATCTATCGCGACCTTGACGATCGATTGTGCGGTGCCTCGCCAGCCTGCGTGCACTGCAGCGAATGCTCCGGATGTCGGGTCGCCGATCAACACGGGAACGCAATCCGCTGTTTTCGCCGCGGCAAGCACATTTTTGAGGTTCGACATCACGGCGTCGGCTTTGATCTCTGAATCGCTAATGTCGTCTTGGGTGCGGACGATGCGGATATCGACGCCGTGGACCTGCAGGGCGAGAGCTAGTCTGTATTTTCCGGAAAACACGGCAAGAAAACGGCGACGGTTCTCGATGATATTCTCTTCGGTGTCGTCGTCAAATCCTGAGAGGTTCAGGCTGTTTTCCGGAAACGCCGATACGCCTCCGCTCCTTGTTGAGAAACCGTTAACGAAGCCGGCGGCTTCCAGAGACGTGCTCACGAGAACCTTAATTCCACCGGCCTCTCGCCAGACGAAACCCGAATCTGCTAAAGTCTGTGAATCATCGACTTGCTCGTCACCTATGATCGTTTCTATCGGTATCGACATCATTGAGGTCTATCGCATCCGTGATACTATCAGCCGCACGCCACGGTTCGTGGAGCGTGTTTTCACCGTAGCAGAGCGTGCATACTGCGAGGCGAAAGGCGCCGCCGCCGCCCAGTCATTTGCCGCCCGTTTTGCGGCAAAAGAAGCCTTTCTAAAGGCCCTGAAAACCGGCTGGCGAGGCAAGATCGCCTGGCACGAGATCGAGGTCGCGTCTAGCTCGGACGGTGTGCCGACACTCAACGTCACCGGCGAGGCCCTGCGTCTTTTCAACGAACTTGGAGCAACGAATATTCACCTGTCGCTTTCCCACACGACCGAGCACGCCGTCGCTGAGGTCATACTCGAACGCAATTAGGGCTTCGGCGTTGCTGTCGGCACCGGTGCCGGCTTTGCATCAAGATTAAAATACGCCACGGCCGGATCGTGGTCAGAATATCGTTCCGGCCTGTCTTCACCTCGGTAACTCTCTGGGAAATCCGCATTTACGCGGGCAAACCCAAAGCCTTGCGCATACGGCATCAGTGAGTCGCTAATGATGATGTGATCAAGCACCTGTCCATTGCCGTCAAACCGGTACGAGTATTTCTGGTCGGCAGGAATGAGGTCGACCAGATCGATCATGTTCGGTTCCACGAGGTCTTCTGACGGATTAAGCACGGCATCCTTCGCTGAGGGTGAGCCCTTGATAGCCCCTATAAGGTCAACGATGCCATCATTGAACTGATAGGCGTTAAAATCGCCGATCAGCATGATGCGTTCGGCAGGATTAGCTTTCTGCCGGTCCTGGATCCATTTTGCGAGGAATTCAGCCTGCAGGCGCTTCTTCAGCCTGACGTTGTCCTGCTGTTTAGGATCGTTATAGCCGAGAAATGATTTCAGGTGGTTCACGACAACCGTAAATTCAAATGGCTGCCCTGTCTTCGTGTCATCCACCGATCCTCGCAGGACGAGCGGCGGACGATCGTTGAGGAAATTATCCTCTTTGGTGTTTGCGTTCTTGAATTTTTCGTCCTTGCCAAACTGCTTGACGTCAATGACCTTGACTCGAGACGACTTGACGAGAAAACCGTTGTCGATGCCCCGTCCGTCGTTGCCCTCGACAAGATAGGCTTCATACTTCGGGTCGGGCTTTCCGCCGGCCACGGTGTCGGCGTTGATCCTGGCGGCAAGACGCTTTAGGGCGGACAGATTCTCAGATTCGACGATACCGATCACGTCAGGCGACTGCATGACCCCGCGAATAGCCGCTGAGATCTTCTTCATCCTTGCGTTGAATGACTCAGTCGTAACGATGTCTTCTTTGATCGCCGGATCGTCCTCATCGTCGAAGAAGTTTTCCAGATTCATTCCCGCGACAGTAAACTGCCGCTCGCCGGCCACCGGCAGATTGATCTGTTTCGGCATGCTCGCCACAGCGGGCCGGGTCGCGGCGTCGAGCAGGACCGACCAGGTTCGGTAAGCGTAGTGCATTACGCCCGTCACGTTCTTCAACTCCGTGTTTACCTGCACATTGATCGGCTGCGAACCGAGTTGTGCAGCAGACTCGATACGCAGGCGTTCCGGATTGCCGTCAAAGAAGCGCATCTTCGGATAGGCCTTTTTGAACTCTGCCTGTTCCTTGTCATTGAGGAACAGAAAGTCGTAAAGCTCATATCCCTGCTCGCGAAACGGATTTGGAATGCCCTTGAGCACGCCATAGAATACGCCGTTGGATTCGCTCCGATTGTTCTTATTATCGACCCGTCCGTCGGTCGGGGAGCAGACCGTCAACTCAGGAGCTATTACACGCATACCCTCGTATTTTTCGAGCTGATCTATCGAGTTGAGCTTGAAATCGTCGAGCGTCAGCACGATCGCCTTTGGCAGTGGATTGTCCTTGCCGAGCACCTGAACGACGTCGCGGCCCCGCTGCATCGAGATCTCAGTTATCGGCAGAGTGTTGGGCTCGGAGCGCGGTTTGAATTCCTGAACCTGGCCAGAGACCACGACCATGTTGCCGATGGCGGCCTCGGCTCCGGGTTCGTCGCGTGTATAGACGAGGATGCCCTCGGAGGTCATCGGATCGCTGTCCACCTTATCGTCGGGAGTTTGGATAAAGAAGCCCGTTCGGGTGCGTGCCGTTACAACGCCGGATGTTTTTACGATCTCACGTTCGCGCGGCGAAAAATTCTTGCTGCCCTGAATGCCCGAGATCGGATATTCTTTCTGCGCGGCTACAGCCGTTGCCATCATGAGCAACAGCAGCCCGCCAAAAATTAACCGTATTTTCATGCTTCGTAAGATGTGTTTATTGCCGGTCGCGTCGCCTCTCGATCAGCTCCTGTGTATTTTTTGGGATCTGGTTAAAAAAATCGTAGCCTGTCAGATATTCGACCGCATCAACCGTCACCCTAAAGTTGCGCCACGGCGCACTCTGGCTGATCGAGACGTTTGACATTATCACGCCAAACGCCCGCGTATTCTTTGCCGAGGCTCGTGCGAGGTCGTTATTGCCGTTGGGCAGCACCAGCACCACTTTCCACGTGAGTGTCGGCACGACGACGCGACGCTCGGGCAACTGGCTCGATCCGATGGTCGTATGCTGGCCGTATCCCCCGCTGACGATATAGACCTCATTCCCCTGGCTCGCCAGCGTGCGGCAGTAAAGCTCGAGGTCCACCCACGGCCCCTGATTATTTGCCGGAAGCTGTGGAATGATGTTGGTCATCAAAAACGTGTAGTTGTTGTTTGTCTGCGTGTTTGTGCGGTCGCCCGACGGACACATATGGCCGCGGTCATAGACCGGCTCGGAATAATCTTCAGGCAGGACCTGATACCAGCCCGCGGGCAGCGTCGTGTCAGGGCCAAAACTGCCGCTGTTGGCCGAGCCGATCCAGCTTTGATCGAGCCGCCATGCGGTCCAGTTTGGGATGTTCTTTGACCGGTTGTATGACAGGGCATAGGCCGGTTTGATCATCAGGTAGTTGTTTTCGTTTGCGATCTCACTCGTTGCGCCGGATGGATTGCCGAGCAATAACGGGTCCTCGCCCGGCGGAGCAGCGTTGACCGTTAGATTTGTGCCGACGTTGGCTGTTCGGCCCTGCCCGTCTTGTGCGACGCCTGTGATCGACGTCGTGCCGCCGGGCGTGCCGAGCGGGACGGTCGCAAGATACGAGAAGATATTGTCGCCGGCCGTCACATCGCCATTCGTTCCATCGTCGAAGAACGGCTGCGAGGTTGGGCCGCCGATGTTGATAAGATTGGCGGTTACGGTGATATTTGTGCTGGGCGGCGTTGTTGCAGGGATCACTGTGACGGTCAGGAGCGTCGTGCCCGGAGGCGAAACGCTCGTCGGATTTGCCGACATGGCAGCAAACAGGTTAGTGCCCGAGCCGCTGCATGCGGATACGGGCGAAGAGGCATTTCGCGGGGCTGACGGAACCAGATTCTCAAAATCAGCCTGGTTATTGTCGGTGTCCTGACAGCCGTTCTGCTTGCGGGCCTGGCTGTTATTAAGGCCGGGCGCTGTCGTAGTGGTGCCCTCATTAAAGCCATTCGTAACAGTCCCCCATCCGACCGAATCGATGATCGCGCCCGTATTGTTTGGCCCGTTACGGATCGCGAGGCCACCATTGGTCGCACTCATCGAGCACGAACAGGCCGTCGGGCTGTAGGTTAGATTGGCCGGAACCGGGCCGTCATAGCTCGTCGATGCCACAAGATAAAAACCGCCGGCAGGAACGATCGTGCTGGTCGTCCAGACGGCGAACGGGTTGGTCACATCGTTAGAACCGTTGGCCGAGCGGTAAACCAACCGATAACCATTGAGATCGATCGGATCCGAACTGGTATTGTGGATCTCGATAAATTCGTCTTCCGCAACACCGCCGCCACCCTGAAACTGGCTTATAACAAGATGCGGCGACGGCATCTCTGCGAGTGCGGCTACGGGCCGCTCAGGCAGCGTCCATACAGCCACGGCGATAAACAACAACAAAAACAAGGACTTTTTCATTAGTTAAGATCTAACCCGATCCAAAACGGGAATAAACTTAAATTTTAACACAGGCAAACATCATCCGCCTCGCTCGATCAGTCTTCATACTTGTCCTCACGTTCGAGGATGGCCCTTAACCTATCGAGCTGGACGAGGGCGTCTGCAAGCACCAGGCTGTCGTTCGCACTGGTGGCAGTCACGGGCCTAGCCCGGTAATCGGCGCGTCGCTGCTGTTCACGGCGAATGAGCGACCGGATATACTCGCTCACCGTGCCG
>JAGOWF010000209.1 GCA_018060305.1 Pyrinomonadaceae bacterium | reverse complement strand
CTTTTTGGAGCACCGAAACCAACTCCGAACGATGCTAAGAACGCCCTGACTGCCGCTGTCGCCATGCAGAAAAAGCTCGCGGAGTTACGCGCGGGCCCCGCCGGTGCGGAGTTTGCGCAGTTATCCATAGGCATCGGACTGCATACCGGCGTCGCCACGATCGGCTACATCGGTTCGGAGAGGCGCTCTGAATATACGGCCATCGGCGATACGGTCAATTTAGCCTCGCGGCTAGAATCCAACGCCAAAGGGGGCCAGATCCTGATCAGTTCCGAATGCGCATCGGCCGCCGGCGATATTTTCCCGCTGGACCGACGTGAACCTATAACTGTCAAGAACCGTGTCCAACCGGTTGATCTCTTTGAAGTCCGCTGGCAGTAAATTTGTGCTTGGAAGCAACATCGAATTGGGCATATAATTTGAGGTGATATCCATCACTGATCATCGTCTGGCATTATGCTGAAGATCTCGTCGCTTAAGAAGCTGGTGACCGATTCCATGGCTATCGACCTTGGAACGGCAAGCACCATCATCGCGGTCAAGGGCCGTGGTGTAGTGCTCGATGAGCCGTCTCTGGTGGCGCTCAATGAAATGACCGATGAGATCGTTGCGTTCGGTGAGGAAGCCGCCGAGATGGCAGGCCGTGAGGGCCGCGATGTCGTTGTCAAAGCCCCCTTGATTGGCGGCGTGGTCGCTGATTTTGAGCGGACAAAGCGAATGCTCGCCCACTTTGTAAAGAAGGGAAAGACGGGCGGCTCGAACATAGCGATCCAGGCCGTAATGTCGATGGTTTCGGATGTGACCCACGTCGAGCAGCGTGCATTGCTTAACGCGGCCGACGATGCGGGAATCGGCAAGGTATTTATGATGGAAGAGGGCCTGGCGGCGGCATTCGGGGCCGGTGTCCTTCCGACCGACAAGCGGGCATCTGCGATCGTTGATATCGGAGCCGGAACGACAAGCATAGCGATAATCGCAAAGGGCACGATCGTCCATTCGACGTCGGAACGCTACGGATCGAACGCGATCAACGAGAGCCTGGCAACGCACCTTCGCCGGCACCGCGGAATTCAGGTCGGCGAAGAGACCATCGAGAAGCTGAAGACAAAGTTTGCGTCCACTTTTCTCCCAGAGGAACTCGATAAGTCGACCGAGGTCCGCGGGCGTAATGTCGAAACTCGCAGCCCGGCCGCACTCGAGATAACCAACGGCGAGGTATATCCGATCGTTGAGGCTATCGTCCGCCGGATCGCGATCTTGGTTCAGGACACCTTGACAGAACTGAGACCAGAGGTCGCGGCAGACATCTATGACCGCGGCGTGATCCTGACCGGGGGCGGTGCTCTGCTTGAGGGCATCGATCAGTATATGCGTTCATTCATAAACCTTCCGGTAACGATCGCTGACGAACCGCGTTACGCGACCGTAAATGGGCTGGTCAAAATGTTCGACGATCAGGACTTGCTCGAACGCGTCTCGCGTAACGAGCTCGGCGTGCTGCAGAATGCCGAGGTCCCGTTCGAGGCATGATCTGCCACATCGCCCCGATCAAAAAGAGGATCGACCCAACCACCGCTGTGCTATCCTAGAACGCACAGCGGACGGCACGGGTGATGCAGTTTTCAGATCTAATTCCTGCGATCGGCGGCTTGCGTAATATCCTCGACATTGCGCTCGTTTTTATCATCGTTTACGTGGTGCTCAAGCTACTCCGCGGCACGCGTGCTGTGCCGACGGTGATCGGCCTGCTCCTGCTGGCACTGCTCTATTGGTTCGCTGCTACTCAGGAATTGACAACTCTCGAATTCGTATTGCGCTACGCGGTCGGATTTATCGGGATCGCGATAATCGTCCTGTTCCAATCAGAGATCCGACAGGCATTGATGTTTTTTGCCAACCGGCTCCGCTATCCGATAATGAAACGGCAGCGCGGCCAATTTGGCGGCAGCGTTTATGACGAGATGGTGCTTGCCATAACCACGCTGGCATCTGAAAAGACGGGTGCCCTCGTCGTGATCGAACGTAACGTTGGATTGCGCAATTTCGTTGATGCCGGCGTTCAGCTTGATGCCAGGATCAGCTACGATCTGCTCGTAACTATCTTTGACCCTGCGACGCCGCTTCATGACGGAGCGGTCGTCATTCAGAACGAACGGATCGCAGCAGCATCAGTGTTCCTACCGCTCACAAAGAACCCTGAGGTGTCGCGCGAGCTTGGGACACGCCATCGTGCGGCGATCGGCATCACCGAGGGTTCGGATGCCATCTCGATCGTCGTGTCAGAGGAGACTGGCTTGATCACCTATGTCGAAGCGGGCATGGTTCACCGCAACATCGACGCAACACAGCTTCGAAAGCTTCTCTTGAAGGCACTCCAGATACCATTGATCGAATCTCGTCAGGAACATTTTGCTGAGAAGACCGAGCCAACCGAGATAGTCTGATACAGCCGTGAACAACACGTTCTTCGCAAAACAGATCGTCCGCAAGATATTCTTTGAGGATTGGGCACTGAAACTGACTGCACTCGCCATTACCTTGGCTCTTTGGTTCGTCGTCACGGGGCTGAGTACACCGACAACGCGCCGGATCACGGTGCCGTTAAACCTGACTACGGCTAGTAACGCTCAGATCTCAAGCAGCGCTCAGCAGGAGGTCGAAATAGAGATCAGCGGCGACAAGCGAAGGATCGAGCAGATCAATCGTAGTGAACTCAGCGCCACGGTCGATTTGACCGAAGCGCCTATGGGCGACCGCGTAGTGTTGCTCGAACCGGAATCTGTTTACGTCCCGCTCCCGCAGGGCGTGAAGCTGTCTGAGGTCGCACCCAGCCGTATCGTCGTCGCCCTTGAGAGGGTCGAGGAGCGCGACCTTGAGGTCAGGACCGAAACAAAGGGGCAACTGCCGGCGGGATACGAATTGTATAGCAGTTTAGTTATCCCACCCAGAGTCCGTGTTCGCGGGCCTGAGAGCGTGATGAGGACGATCGAATTTGTAAAGACCGAAAAGATCGACATCACCGGACGGAAGGGAGACTTCACCGCATTGCAGGTCCCGGTCTTGGCTTCGCAGCCAAGGGCCGCCGTATTGAATACTGTGGTCGACGTTCAGTTGCGCATCGGTGAACACCGTATCGAACGCTCATTCACGCTGCCTATCGCAGGCGTCGGCAAGAACGCGACCTTTGTCCTGTATGGGCCGAGGACGGTGCTGGCAAAAATGCACGCCGACGATCTGCGGGTCGAAATGTCCTTGAATGACGGCGGCGAAGAGCAGCCACAGGTAATATTGCCGCCCGACATGGAAGAGCTGATCGAGGTCAAAAAGGTTTCTATCCGATGAGTTTACCCGGCCAATCCTATTCCGCCGCAGCTTATTATCTCGATGTCAGGGTATCAGACAGCCGCACCGGTAACCGTCGGTCACGACCAGGTCATCGATATATTGGCCTTCGCGGAATGTGCCGATGTCCGTTCCGATACGCCACCTCAGTTGGATGATCTGGCCGACGGCTGAGGCCGGCAAACGGGCCACAGAGAGGATAAACTCAGACACCTGATTGATGCCGCTGCGGCCTGACCATCCGGGCTCGCCGCCGAGCGGATTCTGACAGCAAGTATCGATCGGGCCGTCATAGCCGCCCGCCTCGAACACACCACCCGCCGCGGTGATGTTCTGCCACTCGCCGTCGCCGATCCTGATCTCAAGGATCGAACCGTCATAACGCCGATTGCGCAGGAAAGTCGTCTCAAGCTCGTACCAGTTTTGGAACCTCACGCGTGCCTCGGACGACTGCACGCGAAACGCAGGCGACACCATCTCATTCACGCCGACAAACTGCAGGTCTTTCGAGAACGCCGATTTACCACCTGCGGTTGACCTTGTGTTGCTCGCGCGCCAATTGCGCTCGCCGTGCGGCTCGAATTGGTTAGAGTGTGACTCCGAACGGCTCCATCTTGGCGGCAAAAAGCCGAGCGGCGTTCGATCGAACGATTGCGAAAACGCGATCTGCTGCTTGCCCGTTTGCAACTCGATTGAAATATTACCGAGGTCGCTCACGCCGTCTTGAAGGTGCAGCGTCATTGTCACCTTGCTCCCGCATAAGGTTGCGGGATCGACGGTAAAGATAAACGGCCTGGAAATAGCGGGCGAGTTTACCGGCATTGAGCCGTAGTTCTGCGGCGCACCGGGATCGATGACGCCGCCGCCGGCGATCAATGTCGCCGTAAGGTTCTGCGTCGGGATCGAACCTGTATTGCGCAACGCGATCGATATCGTTACCACCTCGCCCGGATCAGGAGCACCGTTGATCGCACAGCTTTCTGAGGTCAGCGTTGTTCCTGTGCTGTCGAGCACAGGCATTGGTTCGAGCGCGAAGTTCTGCGTTGCAGCCTGCCCATTCGTAAGCGTTAGCGTGACGCTTTGTTCGCGGAAGCCTCGCTTGTTCGCTGTTACGTTATACGTGCCCGGCAGGACGGAAAGCTCACCGTATCCGCCATGCGGCCCGCTCCGTCGCGAGTAGGCCGCTGCCGAAACGATCGCGCCGTCGAGCGGCTGGCCGGTCGCGACATTGGTTACAACGCCGGTGATGGTCGATCGTGGCGTCCGTGTACATTCGGGAAATTTGAATCGCCCGATCCGCGTCAACCACGTCATCTCGTGAAACTGTTGGCTCTGGAGCGTGTAATATTCACCTGTCATCCAGAATGTGCAGTCGTCCACCGGATCGACCGACATCCCGCTGTAGTCGCCCCAGCGGCCGACGCTCTGAATGCGTTGGACG
This sequence comes from Pyrinomonadaceae bacterium, assembly GCA_018060305.1. Classification (GTDB taxonomy): domain Bacteria; phylum Acidobacteriota; class Blastocatellia; order Pyrinomonadales; family Pyrinomonadaceae; genus OLB17. The sequence goes on along the minus strand of JAGOWF010000209.1, from coordinate 511 downwards.
CCGGTGCCTGTAATAAGTGTTCCCTCGTCTCGAAACGTTCCCGCCGGTTCGCCCGCTAGGCGGCCCGTGTAGAATAGCGACGGCTGGCGGTCATCAGCCACATGGTTATACCCGACGGCGAGATTACCGTTCCCGTCCTGTGCCGCACTGCCGATCCATCGCGATGAACTCGCGTCGCCGATCGTCGATTGCTCCGCTACCGTAAACGATCCGCCCGAGCGCCGCAGTTCATACAGCCGCACACCGGCGCGATACGGCACCTGAGATAGCCGTACGGTTTGGCTGAGAACCAGCGATTCGCTGCTGCCAAAGTTGCGATACGCCGCACGATAGCTCAGCCGGTCGCTGTTAGCGTCGAGCATCGCCCCCGGTGGCGGCTGAGCAATGTCCTCGCGGCCGTCAGGGCTGGTCGGATCAAAGGCGGCGACTGCGAGCGGGCTTTCGCTGCGTTCGATAAATGTTGAATTTGCAGGAGTTACGAAATCTGCGTGAAAATCATAGAGCTGCAGAG
>JAGOWF010000208.1 GCA_018060305.1 Pyrinomonadaceae bacterium | reverse complement strand
TAAACCTTGCAAAGAATACGGTTCGCGGGCAATTTAGGGCGAACACGCGGGATGAGAATTACGTCAAATCGACAGGCGATCACACCGTTTCGGTCGAGGACGAGTATGAGCAGAACGCGGGCGTGAGCGAGATATTGCGGGCGATGAATAAATTGAAGGAGCCGCACCGAAGCTGCCTGCTGTTAAAACAGCAGGGCCTCTCTTATAAGGAGATCGCAGAGACGCTGGATCTGAATGAGACGAGCATCGGAACGTTTGTAGCCAGGGCGAGGGCGGAATTCGCACGCTACTATGGCAAGGCGGGCAGGGACACGAAATGAGAACGGAACACCTAGAGATCGGCACCATTCAGGCATTTCTCGACAACGAGCTGTCGCATGACGAGGCGGCACAGGCCACAGGCCACATCGCTGTATGCGATGCGTGTGCCACACTGCTTGCCGAGGCCGAGGATGAATCGGCGATGGTATTTCCGGCATTGGCAAGCGAATTTGACACGCTGGTGCCGACGCAGCGACTGTGGTCGCGTATCAACGAATCGATCGTTGCCGAGCCGAGGCCGCTGTGGTCGCGTGTGCGGTCATTTTTGGCTATGGCGTTCCATAGTCCGTCGATCACGGCAGCGGCCGGTTTGCTGATCGTCCTTGGCGTGGTTGCCGCTGTGTGGATGAACCGCGACGTGCCAGTCGAAGCGCCGCGCACGGTCGTTAGCTCTGAACCGGCAGCGACCAACGTCCCGACCGTGCAAACGCCGCCGGCGATCAATACGACCGGCGATCTTGCTACGGACGGCCTGATCTCGGCACCGCGCGTCGAGCGTGCGGCTTATCGGCCTGAGACTAAACGCATAGCACAGCCCGCGGTGCGTGATATGCCGCCGGCGTATCTGCCCGGCGAAGAGAGTTATGTCAAGACGATAGCGAGCCTGACAAAGACGGTCGATGAGCAGAAAGAGGCGGGCGTTCTGCGGCCTTCGCAGCGTGTCGCTTTCGAACGCGATATGGCGGTCGTCAACGACGCGATTACCAGGATGAAACGCGAGGTCAAGCGAGATCCCGGAAACGGCTCGGCCCGGCAGGTACTGTATTCGTCATACCAAAATAAGATCGACCTTCTCAGTTCGGTGTCTCAACAGGAAGAATTGATCGCGAGCATAAAGTAGTCCAATACATGTCCGAACGGATGACTAAGTTCAAAAAGTTTCTCAAGACCACGGCTGTCGGAACGATGCTTTGCGTAGCGTCCGCAGTCGCGATGGGCCAGGGCGTCGCGCCGCCGCCGTTGCCAAAGCCGCCCGTGGCACCCAAGCCAGCGGGGCCGATGTTCTCTCATTTTCCGCGAGGCGAGAACCACGAGCGGTCGATAGCGGTCGCTCCGAACGCCAATCTTTCACTGTGCGTAGTTCAAGGCCTGCTCCGCGTAAATGGCTGGAAACGCAATGAGATACGCATCTTTGTAAAAAGCGGTAGCCCTGTGGCCTTTAAGGTGCTCGAACGCACGCCGGAACAACAGCCGGTCTGGCTGATGGCGACCGGCAATGACCCGAAGCGGACATTTAAGGCGTTCTCCGAATGTCTCTGGGGCGAAGAGATCGAGATCGATGTGCCTGAGGGGGCGAGCATTGGCCTAAAGGGGCAAGAGACCCGAACGGTTGTTGATCGTGTCAAAAAGGTGAGCGTAAAAAATGTCGCCGGCGATATCGTCGTCCGTAATGTCTCGAGTGGCGTGTCGGCATCAACGTTTCAGGGCGATATCACGGTCGAGGAGTCGCGCGGGGCATTAATGCTCGAGAGCACGACGGGCAACATCGTGGTATTCGAGGCCGGGCCGAGCGAGATCGGCGACACGTTCAAGGCAAAGACCAACAGCGGGACGATCTCAATGCAAGCGGTCAAATATCGTCAGGTCGAGGTCGGCTCGATATCGGGGACGGTCGGCTTTAGTGGGCCGATCCTGAGTGGAGCAAATTATAGTTTTGGCACATCGAATGGCTCTATCCGCCTCGTGATCCCTTCGGCTGCGGCATTCAAGCTTGCGGCGACGTTTGCGTCCGGCAGCTTTTCATCCGAACTGCCATTCAAGATCCTGACGGAGAACCTGCATGAGACCGGAAAAAGCATTGTCGGTGAATTCGGCACAGGCAACGGCGCCGTCGTCAAGGTAACCACGAACAACGGAACGATAGGCATCCGGAGAGACCAGTGAACAGTGAATAACGAATAACGAATAGTGGTTCTTCGCTGTTCATTGTTCACTATTCACTATTCGTTGCTAAACTCGATCCAAGGCATGCATATCATTGGGATCGAGCTTGAGAACATCAAATCCCACGCGAGGTCGAGCTATCGGTTCGAGCGCGGCACGACAGCCATTACGGGTGAGAACGGTGCCGGAAAAACGACCATAATCGAGGCGATCGCGTGGGTGCTGTTTGACCTGCTCGAGTATAAGAAAGAGGATTTTCTGCGTCGCGGCACGAAGAAGGGACACGCCTCCGTCACCATCGAGAGCGGCCTCGACGAGCGCGAATATGTTGTCACACGCGATACGGGCACGGGCTATTACGTGACCGATCCGCGCCTGCAGCGACGCATTGCGGACAAAAAGGAAGAGGTCACGCGGTTCCTGTGGCAGCATCTGGGCCTCGAACCGGGAACCGACCTCAGGTCCCTGTTTCGTCAGGCCATCGGTGTGCCTCAGGGCACGTTCACGGCCATCTTCTTGGAAGGAGCGACCGAGCGGAAGACCGCATTCGACAAACTCCTAAAGGTCGAGGAATACAGACAGGCGGCCGAAAAACTGCGCGAGACGTCGCGGCACGTCGAGATACAGATCACCGATATTCGCGAGAGTGTCGCACGGGCCGAGGGCGAACTCTCGCGTTCAGAAACGGTCGAGGCCGAGCATGCCGAGGTCGCCGAGCAGGCTGCGAAGCTAACCGCCGAGATCGAAGCATTGAATGTCGATCTGGCTGCACTGCAGAACCGAGTAAAGAACCTGGACGAACAGGAACGCCGCGTGTCGGGGCTCAACTCAGCCGTAGAGCGAAGTCGGAACGATAAGGAAAAGGCAGAGCTACTGCTTGCTCAGGCCGAGCAGGCTTTGAAGAAGGCGAACGAAGCAGCGGCAATGATCGAGACCGTCCGGGCCGATAACGAACGGCATCTTGCGGCCCGTGGCCGTGCCAAGGACCTTGAACGGCAAAGGGCGGAGCGCGACCGCTTTCGCGCTGAATCGTCGCGTATCGCGATGGCCGTGGCCAACGTCCGCGCAGACCAGAAACGGCTGAGCGACGATTTGACGAAGATACAGGACGCCCGAGGCGCGATCACGGGCCTTAGGCAAAGTGCCGAGGAACAGACGGCAATTGAAAAGGAAATTACGGAACTTCGCGAACTTGTTACGAACGCTCGCAATGCCGACGAACGCATCCGGAGCATTGAGCGTGAACTCGAACGGATGCGGGAAAAATATCGCAAGAATCAAGAGAAGATGCGCGAAGCAGAAGCGGTGGCCGCTTCTGCGGCGACGCTATCTGCTCTGGAGAAACGCGATGCCGAGATCGTGACCGAGGTCGCAAACTTGCAGGCAGGCCTTGAACGCGACCGCAAATTCCAGAGCGAGATCAAGAACGGATTCTGCCCCGTCCTGTCGCAGAAATGCCTGAATCTTAAGGAAGGCGAGACACTGGAAGGCTTTTTGTCGAGCCAGTTTGACGAACTGACCGGACGGATAACGCTGCTTGAGACCGAACGCCGCGGCGTGGCGGGAAACCTCGCAAAGGCTCGCGAGGGGCAGCAGTTGTTGGTTGCCCTTGAGACGTTTAGACAGCGCGAGACGGAACTTGCCGACGAAGGCAAGGAACTGAAGGCAAAGAAGGCAACGCTCGACCAGCAGCGGCAGCAATTAGGCGAGAGCGAGCAGCGGATCGCGCAGCTTGACGCGCGGCTCAAAGCATTGGCTGACCCGGCCGCGCGTATTCGCGTGCTTGAGAAAGAGATCGAACGCGAGCCGGACGTGCGGTCGGGCTTGGGTGACGTCGAGACTAATCTTGAGCGGCTTGAAAGCGAGCGAAAACAGACCGACGAGCAGCTTGACGAGTTTAAGGATCTTGACGAAAGCTGGGCCAGGCTGTCAGCCGAGCGTGACGAGACCGCCGAAGCACATCGGCTGTTTATCGCCAACGAGGCCGAGGCCGGTGCCTTGAAGAAGAGAACGACCGATGCCGATACGGCCCGGTCGGCCCTGACCGCAGCGTCATCGGCCGTCGAGGCGGCGGAGCGAGAGTTGGCGGCCGCAGGCGTTGATTATGATGCCGAACTTCACAAAGCGGAACGCAATGCGTTGATCGACGTCGAACGCCGTGCGGCCGAGATGCGGGCAACGCACGAGGCGACGAAACGCCGGGCCGATCAGTTGACAGCCGAGATCACGCGGTTTACCGAGCTGCGAAAGTCGCTGGGCGTCGAGTTTAGGGAAAAGGAGAAGCTCGAAAAGGTTGCCGAGGCCACGACGTTCATTCGCGACACGCTAAAGGAGGCGGCGCCGCGGGTCGCACGCAATTACGTTTATCACGTCTCGCTTGAGGCGAATGTGCTGTTTCGCGAGATCACCGGCAATGCCGAGCGCTCGCTTGAATGGGGCGAGGATTACGCGATAATGCTTGAGGAGGACGGCCATCGGCGGCCTTTCGTTAGCCTCTCGGGCGGCGAACAAATGGCGGCGGCGCTGTCCGTTAGGCTCGCACTGTTAAAGCAGCTCACCGACATCCGCATCGCATTCTTTGACGAGCCGACGGCCAACATGGACGCCGAACGCCGCGAGAATCTTGCGATGCAGGTTAGCCGAATAACGAACTTTGACCAGTTGTTCGTCATCTCGCATGACGAGACGTTTGATAATTTTGTCGATAACGTGATCGCACTATGAAGCAAGTAACCATCGTCTGCGACGGGTCGAGTCTGGGCAATGGCACTAAGAATAGCCGTGCCGCGGCTGTCGCGCTTCTCGGGTTTAAGGGACTGTGGAAGGCCGTCGGTGAATACCTCGGTAATGCCACCAACCAGCAGGCCGAGATCGCGGCGGCGGCGGTCGGGCTGGAGAATTTGAAAGAGCCGTGCAAGGTGCATCTAATATCGGATTCTCGATATGTCGTGGAAACGATGGGTGGGACGTGGAAAAAGAAAACTAACCACGACTGGTGGCGACGGCTCGACAAGGCGGCCTCGCGGCATCAAATACATTGGGAATGGACGCGCGGCCACGCCGGGCACGAGATACAAGAGGCGGCCGACGA
>JAGOWF010000207.1 GCA_018060305.1 Pyrinomonadaceae bacterium | reverse complement strand
ATTTTCTGCTTGCAAGCCGCGCGCGTTCCGTGCATCATTATCGATGTTAGTCCTGCTCTCGCGCATCAACGGTGATGCGCCCCGATCGTTGCAGTTTCGGTTCGACGGCGTTTTGGAAGGCAAGAGGGTTGGTGTGTTTTTTGGTTTTTGAAGCTTCCGAGGCGTGATCATTCAGGGGCGACCGTTTCCCCGAACTCCAAAAGTCCTGCCCAGGATCTTCTTTGCAATCCCTCAGGAGGGGACAGTTAAATATTTGTATGTCAATGAAACTTTACGTAGGAAACCTATCATTTCAGACCGGAAGTCACGAGCTCGAAGAGCTGTTTGCCGGTATCGGCGCGGTCGAGTCAGCCTCGGTCGTTGAGGATCGCGAGACGGGCCGCTCACGCGGTTTTGGCTTTGTCGAAATGGCAAATAACGAAGATGGCGAAAAGGCCATCGCCGATCTGAACGGCACCGAATTCATGGGCCGTGAGATCAAGGTCAACCAGGCAAAACCCCGCGAAGATCGCGGCCGCGGAGCAGGCGGAGGCGGCGGCTACGGCAGCTTCCAGGGCAACCGCTGGTAAGGCATCTTTTTGAAAAAGAAACGCCCGGAATTCATTCGAGTTCCGGGCATTTTTTTTGTATCTATGGCTCGTTCGCTTTTGTGGGCGGCTTCGCCGCGGGGCGAAAGCTATTGCCCGCGTTGACGGTGCCGGACCTTATCTCGAACGCAATATTCGACGCGGCCTTGCCGTCCAGAAACAGATCGACACGGTATTTGCCCGGCGTCCAGCGGCCATCGGGCCGGCCGGTAAAATAGACTCGGTTTTGGCCCGCCTTTGTCGTGTAACTGGCCGTCACGATCTTGGTCTCCGCCTTTACGCCCGAGACGTTGACGGCAACAAAATTCATCTTGACAGTGACCTTTGCCATCGAATCGAGCAGGACGACGCAGTGGATCGGTATGTCGGTAGTCAGAAACTCACCGACCTGCTCACCGGCCTTGCCCTTGCCGTCATCCTTAGCCAAATAGGCCTCTTCTACCGTCGGAGCGGCTGGTGGATCGGGCTGTGAAAACGCAGCCAGAGGGCATACGGCTAGCAAGAGAAATAGTAGAATAGAAATTCGCATAACGGGCCACTACTTTGAGCCACCGCGACCGGAATCGGTTGTATCGCCCAGGCATAGTTTTTATCTCGCAGCAGCGGTATGATGGTTCAAATATCGAATGCTGCCAATATTCTCGCGTCGATTCTACATCCTGTTCGCAATAGGTTTTGTGCCGCTCTCATTGTCATGGGGATGGCCCGGACTGCGATATCCGGTATTGGCGTATGACGTGCTGCTATTAGCCGCTGCTGTCGGCGATTTTCTTGTCAGCCGCGGACGAAGAGCGGACATCGTTGTAACTCGTGAATTTGACCGGCGATTTGCCATCGGCGATCCGACCAGGGTCAGCGTGCTGGTCGAAAACGTATCATCGTTGCCCATCAGCCTGCGGATCAAGGACGAATACCCGCCGCGAATGCATCTCGACGAGGGTCGCGAGTCAGAGTTTACTGTGATCGCGCATGGGACGGCTGAGTTTTACTATCACCTGACACCGAAGCGGCGCGGGGCCTACACGTTTGGCGGCACGGCCGTGAGGTTTCTTTCGCAGCTCGGCCTTGTGTGGTGCTCCGCGACCATGGGTGAACCGCAAAGGGTCAAGGTCTATCCCAACATGCGGCGAGCACGCGAAATGGAATTGAAAGCACTCGGAGCGCGTTCATTCCTGGCTATTCAACGGCGTTCGATCCGGCGTGGCGAGGGCCGTGAATTCGAATCGATGCGCGATTACGTTCGCGGCGATGAACTGCGGCATATCTCGTGGACGGCGACCGCTCGGCGACATAAACTCACGACGCGCCAATACCAGATCGAACGCGACCAGACCGTAATGATCGCTATCGACGCGGGCCGCCTGATGACCGGACGGATCGACGACGAAACGAAATTCGACACGGCCATACATGCATCGCTTGCGTTGATGTCGGCGTGCGCCCGCGCGGGCGATAATTGCGGGCTGCTTGTTTTTGGCCGACGCGTGCGGCGCTTCCTGCCGCCCAAACGCGGCGTCGAGCACATCGACGCTGTGCTCGAATCGCTCTATGATGTCGAGCCGGAGATCGTCGAGCCGTCATACGCACGAGGCTTTCAATACATTGCTTCGAATCTAAAGAAACGTTCGTTCGTCGTGATATTGACCGATCTTGTGGATAAAGATAGTTCAAAAGAACTGATCACGTCGCTAAAACTCCTCCGCCCGCGTCACCTGCCTTTGGTTGCAACAATCGGCGACCGCGACCTCAACGCCGCTGTCAGCCGGCCGCCCGCCGATGTGAAGGAAGTCTTTACCCAATCCGCCGCCGAAGAGATCATTCACCAACGCGCCGCCGCGTTGCGGCTGGTCGAATCGCTGGGCGGCCTCGCCCTCGACGTAACCGCGAAAACGCTCGCGCCGCGGCTGCTTGAAAGCTATCTCAAGGTCAAGGAGCGAGGCTTACTCTAAATATGGCCGAAACTGTCGTCCTTATCATCTATACAACAAAATATCGCCTCGGCGGGCATCAGTTTCCGGTCGTTGCCGAGACGATGGCCTCGGAAAAGCGTCGAGCCGGTGAGACCGTCACGACGCGGGCTGTGGAATCCAAACACGACGTCCTCCACGCGATCGCTGAGGTCAGCGAGGCAGGGAAAACGATCAAGGAATTCATCTTCGTCGGCCACTCGGGAATGTACGGGCCGATGTTTGGGACGGTCGCGTTTCCCGAGCAGTTCTCGCCGTATGAATGGGAGCGGATGGAGATACCGTTTGCCGAGGACGGCACTGCGGCGTTCTATTGCTGCCGGTCGGCGCGTTGGTTCGCGCCGTTTTTTGCGCGGACATTTAATGTGCCGGCGTACGGCTTCTTTTGGTACACGACTTTCTCACGGAGCAAGGAGAAATTCGTTTCTGCCGGCGACAGCACCACCGCTCCGCTATACACGATCGGTTGCAAGGGCCGCAAATCGCATGGCGTCGCCGGTGCCGCCAAAAAGCGACTCGGCCTCGAACCCGCGGAGAAAATGAAACGGTTTGAGCCACGCCCACCCGACGGCGACACGTCATACGATCACGTCGCCGAATTGTACGACGCGGCGTTTCAGGATATCCGCGTCCGGAAAGACGAATGGAACTGGCTCAATGAACACCTTCCTGCGGGCAGGATCGACTTTCTCGACATCGGCTGCGGCAACGGCGCCTTGCTCAACGCCTTGGCAGATCGCATCGAATCCGGCACCGGCGTTGACGAATCGAGCAAGATCATTGAACGGGCGAGGATAAAGAATTCTGAGATCTCAAATTTGAGATTTGAAATTATCAAAGGGCCCGTCCTGCCGTTTCCCGACAACTCATTCGACTGCGTCACCTCGCTCATGTCGTTTCGCTATCTCGATTGGGATCCGCTGCTTGCCGAGATCAAACGCGTAACGCGGCCGGGCGGCAAGTTTCTGATAATCGACATGGTCACGGTGCCCGTGGCGATCCGCGAGTATCCGAGGCTGCTGTCGGACAAGCTCCGGACGATGAAAAACCAGAAGGCGAACGCGCGATTCGACGCCGCGCTCAAAAAACTCGTCACGCATCCCGACTGGAAAAAGATGCTCGAGTACAACCCGATCCGTTCCGAGCACGAGATGAAGTGGTATCTCGAAAGCCGCTTCGCCGGGCAAAAAATGGAGATCTTAAACATGGCATGGCACTCGCGCATCGTCGCCTTTGACAGCGGCCCGGTCGAGACCGGCGTCGAGGCGAAACTGAGCTATCCATAAGGATTGGCCCACGAAAATACACGCAAAACCCGAATAAGAACTGGTCTCTCTTTCGTGCATTTCGTGTATTTCGTGGGAAAATCCTAGTATGCGGCTCGGCATTATCGACTGGGGCATCGGCGGCGTCAGTATTTATAGGCTGATAAAGGAACGTCTTGGCGACATTCCTGTCACCTACTTTTCCGACACCGGCGTGACGCCATACGGCAAGATGTCGCGGGCGGAACTTGTCGGCAGACTCAATGACGTCATCGGATATCTTAAGTCGCGCGGCGTCACGCATATCGTGGTCGGCTGCAACGCAGCGAGCACCGCGCTCCCGTATATCGATAGTTCAGGCCTCACGATCGAAGGCGTTATCGGCCCAGCGATCACGTTCACCGCGAAGCTCAAACCCGCACATCTCGGCGTGGTCGGCGGCCGGCGGACGATCCTGTCGGGCGTGTATCGCCGCGGATTCAACGAAAAGGGCATCAGCGTCATTCAGCGGATCGCCCAGCCGCTGTCGGGCCTGATCGAGAGCGGGGATACAGGCTCGGACACGCTGCGGGCCGAGGCGAAACGCATTCTCGCACCGATGTGCGAATGCTCTCACGTCCTGTTGGCGTGCACACACTATCCCGCGATCACGCCGATCTTGCGCGAGTTTGTATCGCCCGACACGAAGTTCATCGATCCCGCCGCCAAGATGGTCAACATCGTCCGTCAATGGCGGCTGCCCACCGGCGGCCGAGACGAATTCCTCACATCGGGCGACACCGCCGCAATGAAACGCGCCGCAAGGAATGCGTTCGGCATACATCTGCCACAGAGAACACAGAGGGCACCGAGAATCGACTAAATTGCCTCAGTGCTCTCCGTGTCTCTGTGGCGTACTTCTTGTCCGGCGAATAGCAGATATGCGTACATCGCCAGCCCCGTGCCGATTCCGGTTGCGACCTTGATGATCGGCGGCAGGCCCGACGGCGAGAGGAAGCCTTCGATCAAGCCCGCGATCACCAAAAAGAACGCACAGCCAATGACGATCTTTGCCGCCTCGACGCCTTTCTTTTTTAATGCCTGTCCACGTGTCAGGTCGCCGGGGTCGATGATCGAGTAGCCGATCATCATTCCAGCGCCGCCGCAGAAGAATATACAAGACAGCTCGATCACGCCGTGGCCTACGACGAAACTCGCCAGCGCATTACCGAACGGCGGATTAAGTTTGTAGCACGCACCAAATACGCTCCCGATGCGCGCGCCCTCAAATGCAAGGTCGTAGAACGAGCCGATCCCGAGAAAGACGCCCATCGCAAACACGCGGAACGTCACGAGAATGTTGTTCGACAGGATATGTGTCGCACCGATCTGGTTGGCTTCATTCAGGCTGAGCCACCACTGATTGTTGGACGCGATCTGCTCCGTCACGCCCGACAGCATGACAAAGTGCGTAAAACCCGTATCGATCCACGTCGCGATAAACCCAAA
>JAGOWF010000206.1 GCA_018060305.1 Pyrinomonadaceae bacterium | reverse complement strand
TCTTCGGATTATGCTTTGACATCACCTTTGTGATCGCCGCCGTCAACGTCGTCTTACCATGGTCAACGTGACCGATCGTCCCAATGTTCACATGCGGCTTACTGCGATCGAATTTCTCTTTGCTCATCTTAGTTAGTCCTCTTTCCTAGACCTAAATATTTCTTTATGTGCCGAGCGAGGTTTTCATCAATCTCGCTGTGCCGCGGCACCGGCTGTCTCATTCCGTTTTTAGGATTCAGGTAAAGGTCGTGGTTCGAACCGTGTCTCAGCAGAACGCAGCCATTGGCCGCTAACTGCTTCAGCAGGTCCTTTCGTTTCATATTCGGATCTCTTTGACCTGATATGAGCTCGGAACCTCGTCCATCGCCATTAACAAATACGCATCCTTAATATTTTCCTCAAGCTCCTCCAACGTTTCTCCCTGTGTCATGATCTCAGGGTGCTCAAGAAGCTTACCCAGCCAAAAATGATCCGACTTCCAATAAACCATCGTCATTTTTGTATTTGCCTCACCAAGCATAATTCTGGAGCCCAAGGCGGGATTTGAACCCGCGACCTCATCCTTACCAAGGATGCGCTCTACCCCTGAGCTACTTGGGCCTGGGCGTCGCCTTCCAAACAACCTTGGAGCGGGAGACGAGACTCGAACTCGCGACATTCAGCTTGGAAGGCTGACGCTCTACCAACTGAGCTACTCCCGCAAATACTGGTGCATGGGGTAGGATTTGAACCTACGTAGGGAATTAACCCGACGGGTTTACAGCCCGTTGCCTTTGACCGCTCGACCACCCATGCGAGCCATTTCTTTGTTGCTATTAGCGACTTCTGGAGCCAAATAGCAAATTTCCAATAATAACTAACGAAAATTCAAGTTGCAAGCGCGTAAATGCACGTTTTTGGCGCGTTTACGAGCGTGGGTGGAATCGGTCGTAGTTCCTTTTGAGCTGCCGATTGGTGATATGGGTGTAGATCTGCGTGGTCGAAATGTCCGCGTGGCCCAGCATTTGTTGAACGGAACGGATATCGGCGTCGTTTTGGACGAGATGCGTGGCAAACGAATGCCGCAGCGTGTGCGGTGATACGCCCTCAAGCCCGCATTTGTCGGCATATTCGCGAACCAGAGTGTGAATGGCCTGTCGGTTGAGCGGCCGGCCCGCGGGCGTGAGGAATATGGTATCAATATCGATATTCTCCTTTTTTCGCCGCAGGCTCAGGTAGCTCTTGAGCCATTCCACCGCCGACGAGCCGATGGGAATACGCCGAGTTTTGCTGCCCTTCCCCGTGGTCGTGAGGATTCCACCGTCCAAGTCGATCTCGTGTATCTTGAGACCAGCAGCCTCGGAAACACGCAGGCCGCAGGCGTAAATCAATTCAAGGATCGCTCGGTCGCGAAGGCCCGTTTCGGTTGATGTGTCTGGAGCCAACAGGAGGCTCTCGATCTCAGTTTGATTAAGGAATCGCGGCAGATACGTGCCCTTTTGCGGTGCGACGAGGTCCTCGGCCGGATTTGCCGTGAGATGGCCGTCCTGCATCAGGAACTTATAGAAGCCGCGAATTGCGCTTGTCAGCCGTCGGCGCGAGTTTTCCGATAAGTTTGCACGGCCCAGGTCGATCAACCATTCGCGTAAGTTCTCTCTCGTCAATGACATCAGGATGAGCTTGCTTTTCTCAGCCCACTCCGAAAGCTTGCCGAGATCATTTGCGTAACTATCGATCGATGCCGCCGACAAGCCCTTTTCGACGCGGCAATAGGTAAGGTATTCGCGTATCAGGTCGCGTCTTGAGAAGGTATCGGCCACGAAACCGATACTAGTTAATCTGCCCCTGCTAAATCAAGGTTTTTCTTTTGGTTACCGTCAATCCAAGCTGTGGTATGCGTGCGGATCGAGCCGCCGCGACTTGCAGCCGCCAAGCTGATCGACAAAAGCATTGTTCTCGAGCAGCAGGGAAGATGCCCTTGAGCGCGAAAGATTCCAGCTCCTCAGGTCGCTCTCTTCGAGTTTTTCACAATACCGGCGGGCGAGCCGGAAGGCGGCCGTTCGCGCGTCCTCATCATTCATGTCCGGTATCGCCAAAAACACGGCCGGAAGAGCGTCATCGCTGAGGTTGGCATTGTAATCCGCGTCGAATTCGCGGCCCTCGCGCATCAATGCGACGTTATGCTCAACGATGAACTTGTCCGGATTCATCAGATTTGTGACGCCGAGGATGACAAAGGCCGACCACAATGCTCCCCATGCAAAATGCTGCCTCGCTCCTCGCAGCACAGTCGCGGCAAACCAGACAAAAACGATCGCCAGCCATGTCATAAAGATCAGCGGATACAGCCGGATCGTTGTCAGGCCGTAACCTAGATTGCCCGTAAGCAGGACGAGCCGCTGAACGGCCGAGGCCATGATGACAAACAGCAATGCGATCTGAAGGCCGGCGAGAACGCGGAAAAGCGTGCCGGTGACGGGCTTATCCTTGCGGACCAGCCAGTGGCCGACGAGCAAGATCGGCAGGACAAGTGCCGAGACCGCGACAAGTTCGCCAAAGCCGCGCCGGGCGTATTCGGCGAGTTTGAAGTCAGGCGTGTTCTGCACAAGTTCCATCCCGCCAAACAGATACGGCACCTGGGCGATGACAAAGGCCAGAAAGAGAGCGTTCAGCAGACCAAGTATGATCGCGATCTCGACAGTGCCAAGGGTAAAGACTGACGGCAGTTTTGAGCTCTCGATATTCTGCCAATCGCGCTTTCTCGGTTCGGCCGGCGGGACGCCTGCGCTCTCAGCCGACGTCTCGACGGATGCGGCATCATCAGGTGCGTTGATGTGTTCGACTACCGTAGCGTTGTTGGGAAGGGAATTATCCTCGACGGGCTCGTCCGCGACCTTTTGGACATAAGACGAATCATCCGAGCGTTCTTCTGCCGCCGCCGGTGGTGCGACCGTGGCTGTCGCCGCAGTTGCGAACGAGCCACCGACAGCGGAACGAAAATAACCGGCCGTCAGCCACGCGAGCACCGACGTGAGCATTACATGACTAATGACCGTGTCCAGCTCAAAATTGATCGCACGATTGACCCAGCCTTCGAAGACGGCGTCGGCGGCCATGAACAGTCCGCCAAAAATAAGCACCAGCGGCAGCGCGATGGCGAGGCCGCGAAGGACGGCAAAGATGACCCGGCTGAGGCTGTTGCCGGGCATCGATTTCCAGTCGATGTCCGCCCCGAGCACTAGAAACCCGCCAATAAAACTGCTCAAAGCCGCCGTGACCAGCCCGGCAATGTAATGAAACGCACCGCCGATGCGTGCCTGCACATCAAAGCTGCCAAGCATCAACACGCCCATCGCGATGATGATCGCGATCGTGTCGGCTACGCGCATCTCTATCGAATCGCGGATCAGGAACATCGTTCCGAAAAAGAGCATTGCGCCCGCGAGCGACAGGTTTGTCAGATCGAGCAGCTCCGGCCGCGACCGACGCATTAGCATCAACAGCGCGGCGACAAACAGCGTTACAAAGAGAAACGCATTCAACCCCCAAGGCGTCTGCCTGAGCATGATATTGCCGATGACGCCGAGTATTGCGGCGGCCTGAATTATATATAGTCCGGTCTTTGTTCTGTCGGTCATATCGTTAACGGTTCCTCATTGCCACAATGAGGGCCTCCATGTGATCAAGATATCGCTCCAACGCCTCGCGGCCGTCGCTCGTTATCGCATACTCGGTCAGCGGCATGCGGCCTTTGAATGATTTCTCGCAGTTGATGTAGCCGGCGTCCTCCAGCTTGCGGGCGTGGACCGATATGTTGCCGTCAGTAGTGTCGAGCAACCGCTTGAGATCGGTAAAGCTCAACCGCTCATTCGCCGCAAGCGCGCTGATAATGCCGAGCCGCATACGCTCATGAATGACCTTGTCGAGGTCGTTCGAAACAGTCTCGACAAGGCGCGTAACACGGAGGCCTTGTGCTTTTCCGTTTTTCTTAACTGCCAGGTTCTTTGCCATTTTCTCGTCGGACCGCAGGCTGCCAGCCTGCGTCTTGGTTACGTCACACGCAGGCAAGCTGCCTGCGCTCCGACACTAACCGCCGTAGCGTTTTGCGATGATCGCCCCAAAGAAGATGTGAAGCAGCCCGAAACTCGCCGCCATAAGCAAAATGCCATTGCTCGCGGGCATAACAAAAGCCACCGCGCCCATAGTGATAAAGCACCATCCCATGACGGGGATGACCCGAACGGAGAACGCACCGCCGCACACGACGGCGGCCCCGTAACATAACATCCATACCGGCGGCATCATCTCGTAATGTTCGTATCGCCAGAGCCCTAACGTTATCGCGACGCCCGCGATCAGCGGTGGGGCAAAGCTCAGTGCAAACTTGCGCGCCGGCGTGGAGAGAAGCGACGTGTCGGCGATGCGTGATTTTTGCCACATCGCGAGCAGGCCGATCGCGAACGCCAGGCATGCCTCGAGAAGCCATACGCGCAGCCATCCGATCTGAGTCTCTTGCTGGACGGCGATGTAGGCGGCGGCGACAGCGGTCACGCCCATCAGCATCCCGCCATAGCCGGGCACGGCCGTAAAGCTCGTGGACCGTTCCATTGTCTCGCGTATGAACTGCAGATTGTCGGCGGCGCGGTCGCTAATATTCACAGGCGAGTCAGTGAGTCGTTGGACCTCTGTTTGTGCTGATCGCTTCGGCATTCTGATGAGAATCTACGCCAAGTAATTGTGAATGTCAAGCACTTTGTATAATAAAGTAGATATTTTTCTTCATGCCACTTTCGGTCAAAATGACATAAATTGTCAGTCAGTGACCGCCATCACACGTGAGAGCAGTCAAAATGAAGGGATCCTTACCATGCGATCCGTCGGAGGCAACGCCCTAATAAGCCCTTATGTTATTTACGTTTAGCAGGGTTTCCTCTATCCAGGGCACGCTTGGCACGGAGATTGAAAAGAGTAGGGTGGAGGCTACCCACGCTTATGAGCTTAATAGAAGTACGCAGGACTAAACGGAATCAAGGCTTTTCACTGATCGAACTGGTCATCGTGGTAGCCGTTATCATGATAATCGCGGCGATTGCCGTTCCCAACCTATTGAGTTCGCGACGAGCGTCAAACGAGGCATCTGCGCTGTCAGCTCTTCGAGTGATCAGCGAAGCCGAGGCGGCGTATATAGGCTCGATGGGCAGTGGCAATTATGGCACTGCAAATGAATTGTATGTCGCACACTTGATCGACAGCACGGTCGCGGCGGCAAACAACCTGAATGTTGGCGGTAATCCGCCGAGGAACACGGCCAAGAATGGCTATAGATTTAGGA
>JAGOWF010000205.1 GCA_018060305.1 Pyrinomonadaceae bacterium | reverse complement strand
TCGACATTCTGCTCTTTTAACAGCTTGCAAACCTCGGCTAGCGAGTGTTGCGCCTGCGCGACCGCGAGGCCGTAGCCGGGGACGATGACGATCTTTTTGGCGTTCTGGATCAGGTCAGCCGCACCGGTCGCATCCACCGAGTGGACCTCGCCCTGCGGCTCACCGCTCGCCGATGCAACGGCTCCGCCTTCGGTTCCAAATCCACCGAGCATCACGCTGACGAACGAACGGTTCATGCCCTTGCACATTATGTAGCTCAGGATCGCGCCGCTCGAACCGACGAGTGCGCCGGTGATGATGAGCAGGTCGTTCGAGAGCATAAAGCCTGCTGCCGCCGCTGCCCAGCCGGAATAGCTGTTGAGCATCGAGACAACCACAGGCATATCCGCCCCGCCGATGGCCATTATGAAATGCACGCCCAAAATGCCCGTCAAAACGGTCGCGATCAGCAGCGGCCATGCTCCCGTATGCGCGTCGGGCGACATAAAGAACGCGACGCCGAGCCCGATGGTCACGAGCAGCATAGCGAGATTGATGACGTGTCGGCCGGGAATAGTGAGCGGCTTACCGCCGATCGTGCCGCGAAGTTTTAGAAACGCGATCACCGAACCCGTGAACGTGATCGACCCGATGCAGACTCCGATAAAAACCTCCGCAGTGTGCAGGTTCTTCTCCGCCACTTCCATCTTGCCGTGCGGCCCGAGATACGTCGCAAATCCCACCAGCACCGCCGCCAGCCCGACAAAACTATGCAGTATCGCCACCAGCTCCGGCATCGAAGTCATCTGCACGCGGCTCGCCAATATCGCCCCGATCACCAGCCCCGGCACCAGCGCCGCCGCCAACACCGGCAGTCCGCCGACATTCATCGCCGCCGCCGCCGCGATCAGTGCGATCAGCATCCCGACGATCCCATAAACATTCCCCCGCCGCGCCGTCTCCTGCTGGCTCAGCCCGCCAAGGCTCAAAATAAACAACGCACTCGCGGCGATGTATGCGATTGTGATTAGGCTTTGTTGCATTAAGTAATGATTTCGGCCACCGGCCGCGTAGCGGCCAAAAGAATTTAGCCGTGGGTTTCAACCCACGGAAAACGTATAAATCGGTTTACGTCGCGTAGCGACGAATGAATCAATCGAACACGTACCGCTCATCGTAATCGATACCATGCAACCGCAACATCGAAACATATTCATCCTCGAATGTTTGCTTCGCGTGGTGCTCGCGTTGCGTTTTGATGTATACGATGACATCCGGCACATTCGACATACTGACGCTGAACACACCGAAACCATCCTGCCACGCAAAATCCTGTAATTCCGGGAATGTGTCGTGAATCCATTTCGATGATTCGCCTTTTAACCACTGCACGATCTGACTCGGAGCGATCTTCGGCTTCGCCATTATCAAAATGTGAATATGATTCTCAATCCCGCCGATCTGAATCGCGACTACTTCGTGTTTTCTCGCGATGCCTCCAATATAGGCCCAGATCCTCGCCTCCGTCTCAGGGCTAATCTGATCTTTTCGGCCCTTCGTCGAGAAGACAATGTGGTAGAACAAATTGGAATATGTGTTCGCCATCGCATATTCAATCGTCGCTACGCGACGAAAATCGCTTTTGACCGCGTAGCGGTCACATGATTTTAGCCAAGGCCGCGATTCAAGCGTCGCTACGCGACGAGATGCGTTATTTCATCTTACCGTGGGTTGAAACCCACGGCTAAATTCATCTCATCGCTACGCGATGCAAGCCGGATCACGCCTAAAACTCAATCGACGATCGAAAAATGATGAACCTTTTCCGGATAGAATTCTCTACAGTATTCGCTAAACAAGGTTACCGCCTCATCGATTACTTGGTCCGATGATTCATAGGGCTTCTTTTCAGCAATGTCTAATCCAAAGGATCTGGCCTCGTCCCATTTAGAGTAAAGACCTTCATCAGAGTCGTAAGTTTGGTAAAGCCACTTTGTGATTACATCTGGGAATTCCAAACCCATATATCCGCCGAGTGAAGACCACAAAGAAACCATTGTGTGTGCTGATTCGACTGGCAGCTTTTCCTTTGCCATAGATGCGAAGAAACCCATCGGATTTCCTTCAAAGCCTGTTTTGGCCATCGCCGAATTATTAACAAGCTCATTAAACCCATCAGCGTCGTCCACATACGGCAACACGAGATCGCGAGCAAGGCCACCGACTGCTGCTAAACCACCTTCTTCCATGCCCTCAGCGCCCCCGAGGATTACAAAGAATGGAAATTTCGCCTCACTACAAAGGATTCCGAGAATTGCGCATCGCTCAAATGCGTAGGCTTGAGCGCCAATAAGGTTGATCGGCTTTACATGTTCCTTGCCGAACAGCGACTTCTCGATAATCGGACGCACCAACATCTTCGCTAAAGTGTGCATCAATTTCGGGGCTTGTTCGCGCATATTCGGCTTTTCTTCTGCACTTACTTCCTAAACATCCCCAACATTCGATTCGTCACCAAAAATCCGCCGGCGATGTTGATGGCGGCGATGAGGGTGGCGATGGCGCCGAGGATGACGGTTAGATTGAGCGAACCGAAATCGCGCTCGCTCCCCGCAAACAGATTACCGAGTTGGAGCATGCCGCCGACTAGAATGATGCCGCTGATGGCGTTGGTGACGCTCATTAGCGGCGTGTGGAGCGCCGGTTTGACGTTCCAGACGACCTGAAAGCCGATGAAGATGGCGAGGATGAATACCGTCAGATGGCCGAGGAAATCGCCGCCGGGTGTTTTTGGTTTTTCCGGGATGATGAATGCGAGCCCGAGCATTATGAGCCCGACGACGGCAAGCAGCCACGGGCTGACGCCGGTTCCGGTGTCGTGGCCGTGAACCGTCGGTGTTTGAACGACGCCCCGGCTGGCGGAGCTTTTGGTCGGCACGCCCGGCTCGGGCGGCGGCGGCGCGGCGACGGCGGGCGGCGGCCACATCAGCTTGCCTTGGTCGAGGATTATGGCGCCTCGGACGACCTCATCGTTGAGATCGACGTGCAAGGACGGAACGCGGACGCCCTCGTCCGCACTGGGGTCACGGACGCCCTCGTCCGACTTCTGAAGAGCCGACGAGGGCGTCGGCGGCCCCGGGGCGGACGAGGGCGTCCGCGTTCCGTCGGAGGGCGTCCGCGTTCCGATCAGTTCTTCGAGCAACGCGGTGACGCAGGCGCCGTACAACTGCGAGGACATCGACGCCATACGAGAAGGCAGATCAGTGTAGCCGACGATCGTGACGCCTTTGTGATGGACGACCTTTCCGGGGTCGGTCAGGGCACAGTTGCCGCCTTGTTCGGCGGCGAGATCGACGATGACGGAGCCGGGCTTCATCGACTCGACCATGCCTTGTGTTATCAATTTTGGCGCAGGCTTGCCGGGAATCAGAGCGGTCGTGATGATGATATCGACCTGCATTGCCTGCGCGGCAAAGAGGGCCATCTCGGCTTTGAGAAAGTCGTCGGACATCTGCTTGGCGTAGCCGCCCTTGCCTTCGCCCTCTTCTTTCACATCGAGTTCGAGGAACTCGGCGCCCATCGACGCAACCTGATCTTTTGTCGCCGAACGCGGGTCAAACGCCCGCACGATCGCTCCCAGCCCTTTTGCCGCACCGATCGCCGACAAACCAGCGACACCTGCTCCGATAACGAGAACTTTTGCCGGATCGATCTTGCCCGCGGCGGTGATCTGTCCCGTAAAGAAACGCGGGAAATGATTAGCTGCCTCGATGATCGCTCGGTAACCGGCGATATTCGCCATTGCCGAGAGCGTGTCCATCTTTTGCGCACGCGTGATGCGCGGGACGCAGTCCATGGCAAAGACAGTCGCCTTTCGCTTGCCCATGCGGTCGAGAGTATCCTTATTCTGTGCGGGCCAAATAAAACCGACAAGCCAACCGCCCTCTTTCATCAAGGCGGCCTCGTGCTTGCCAAGCGCCTTGTTCTCCTCAGGCGGGCGGACCTTCATAATGACGTCCGACGTCGCCCAAAGCTCCTTTGTGTCGTCAATGATCGTGGCGCCGGCCTCGCGGTATTCACTGTCGGTACAGTTGATGCCATGCCCTGCGTGCGTTTCGACGGCGACGTCAAAGCCGAGCTTCTTGAGCTTTAGAATTGTCTGCGGCGTAGCGGCGACACGCTTCTCGCCCGGATGTATCTCTTTCGGTATTCCGATCGTGGTCATAATTTGAGGTAACGGACTCTCGCAGGACACTTTTCGAGTCAGTAACTGGAATGAATTCTATAGGATGCGGCAATACCTGACAAACCGTCTAGATCTTCTGGACGGCAATGCTGATAACGGCGTCATCGCCCGCCGAGCGGTTGTAAGAGATCCAAAATCCCGCTTTCGGATAACGGACCATCTTGAACGTGCTGCCGTCGGGGCTCGCTTCTGCATCTTCGCCGAATATCGCGCTGGGGGTCAGTGCTTTTTTTAGATCACCCGTGAAGGTGATCATTATCGCATTGACCTTCTTGGTATCATCGTAGAAGAACTGCGCCGACTCATCATCTGAGAAGATATAGAGGTCTTGCGCGTCAGATTTTTCCTTGGGGTCGTCGAGTTTCTCCCTAACGGCTGTTGTCGGCATCCCGATCGAGATTCCTCGGTAGCCTGTGAATACAACGGTTTCCGGGGTCGGTTTCGGACTTGGCGGCGAGGCGTCAGGACGCTTTGCGTCGGTTTGTTCGGCAGTTGCCAAAATACAGATCAGGAACAGAGAAAATCCGGCAATGGCTCGTATCATATCGCCTCCTTTACGTTACTTCCTGAAGCAATCTTCGCTTGAGATTCGCGTCTGTAGTATGACCGAAGTCACACAACCCGTCGTCCACCACTTTCAAGGTGACCGGCGGACGCGGCACAGGTTGCTGTTTGTGTAAATTGTATACCTGGTCAGCGTCTGAATCAACATCAGCGGAAAATGCAGGAGGATGTCTGAAAAGTCTGCTTCTACGCGGTGGAGCCGCGAAAGACAGTAGCCAGACGTGAAACGTCTGGAAAGTTCCGAACGATGATTTCCGCACTGAAGGTGCGGCAGACACCCGTAAACATTGACCTTTTGCCCCTTCAGGGCGAGATGCCTTGGAGGCGATCTTTCCAGACGTTTCACGTCTGGCTACTATCTTTTTGCGGCTCCGCCGCGAAAGAACGACTTTTCAGACAACCTCGTCCTTCATACTGTCACGTCATCTTTTTTCCATAATGGTCTTAAGGCTTCCCAAGCCATCGTCCAGGTCCTTTCCCATCGCCTTGTCCATATCCATGACTAGCAAAAAAAGGTTGAAGGGCCGTGGCGTCGTGCCCGAGAGG
>JAGOWF010000204.1 GCA_018060305.1 Pyrinomonadaceae bacterium | reverse complement strand
CCTGGGTCGCCGCCTGGATCTGCACGATAAGCGACATCGCCTCGTTGAGCAGCCGTTCGCGAGCAGGTGGATCAAGTGTCGCCAAACGGTCGCGCAAATTTACATCGCCGAGGTCTTCCTGAACGATCACGCCGAGCCCGGCATCGAAATCGAGGATCTCAGCGACCGGCAGATGCACACTAAGAAAAAGCCGGGTGACGTCGAGATAGGCTTGTTCCTCGGCAACGAACGCCTCGGGGTAAACACACGCGATGGCAGTTGTTCCGTCCCAGTCAAGGCGAAAATATTCGCGCGTCGACGCATCTCCTGCTACTGGCGTCAACGGCGATTTTTGCGAGCGCAGTTCGAGAAATTTGGATAATCGTGCAGCTTGTGCTTGCATCAGTTGAGTGGGACGACGTAATTGTCACCCTGAATATATCCTTTCAGAGCTTTCTCGGGAATCTGATCGCAGCTCCTCACCATGTCTGCACGGACTATTGCGGCGTTCTCAAAGTGCTCGCCCGGGCCGATCGTTACGCCGTCGGCGACGATCGTCCGATACAGCGATGCGCCGTTGCCGATCGTCACGTCGTCCCAGATGACAGAATCTTTGAGGCTCGCGACGCCCTCAAGCCGGCAATTTCGTCCGAAATGAACATCACCGCCCGGCATCATCGCAAGAGAGATATCGAGGTATCTTGGTATCGTTGAGAGCTCGAACCACTCGCCGTCCGAAACGTGAGCTGCGATCTTGCCGCCTTGTCGAATATAAGGAATGTAAACATCCGTTACCGCATCCGAATAAACGCCCTTCGGAATGAGCTCAAAGATCGCGGGCTCAACGATGTGTATCCCCGTAAACATCAGCGGCGTCGAGATCGCGTGTTCAACGTCGCGCAGTTCGGCCTCGCTAACCGGCCTCGCATGAGGCCCGAATCGCGTGATGAATCCATCCTCAGCCTCGACAACCGTAAACCGCTCGCGCTTGTGATTCGCCTTCAGCACCATTGTCGCGACGGCGCCTGAGCGTTTGTGCGTCTCGATCGCGGCCGCGATGTCTATATTCGTAATTATCTTGCCGTTGACGATTAGAAATGTGCCGTTTTCAAGCAGTTCGCGCGCATTCTGAAGTGCGCCGCCGGTGCCTAGTATGTCAGGCTGCTCGATAGCGTAATCGATGTGAACGCCAAACTCGCTTCCGTCACCGAGAGCATTTATCACCGATTGCGGCTGATGATGCAGATTGACGACAAAATCCTTCACGCCAAAGCGAGCAATATACTCGGCGACATAGCCGACCAGCGGCTTCCCGAGAAACGGTATCGCCGGCTTTGTCCGGTCGATCGTCAACGGAAAGAGCCGCGTCCCGAACCCGGCCGCGAGGATCATTGCCTTCATAACGTGAGTCTCACAGGCCAGCAATGGCCAAGTCTAGATAATATGGAATGCACCGACGTTAGACAATTCTGCCCGTCTGCTTTATTGTGAACAAGTAATTCCGCTTCGCACCACACGTGACCGACAAGAACGACCGCAAAGAGATCGTTGGCTGGCTCGCTTATGACTGGGCGAATTCGGCCTTTTTCACGACCGTTGTAACGGTGCTGGCGGGGCCGTACCTGACATCGCTCGCCCAGCAGGATGTTGGCAAAGGCGGCGTTGTTCTGCATCTTGGCCCGGTCGGGTCGATCACCTCGGATAATCTTTTTACGTCAACGCTCGGTGCATCGATCTTTTTGCAGATATTTCTGCTTCCGGTCCTGGGTTCGATAGCCGATTTTACACCGCTCAAAAAGCGGATGATGGCATTTTTTTGCTATTTCGGCGTCGTCGCAAGTTCGCTGTTGTTCTTTGTCACCGGCACATCCTACCTGTGGGGTTGCCTCTTCCTGTTAACGTCGAATATATGCTTCGCCGCGTCGAATGTTTTCTATAACTCATTCCTCGTTGATATAACGACAGAAGATCTGAGAGACAAGATAAGCAGCTACGGCTATGCTACCGGTTATCTAGGTGGCCTGCTGATGCTGTTCATTAATCTCGCGATGATCGATTTTGCCCCCAGTTTGGGCATCGATACGGGCACGGCCGTTCGCATATCGATGCTCACGGCGTCGTTGTGGTGGGGCATTTTTGCGGCCGTCACATTCTATCTTGTCCGCTCACGGCCACCTGAGCAGGATGCCCGCGGCCGGAGCCTTGTGAGGATCGGTTTTGTTGAGCTATGGCGGACGCTGCGCGAACTCTTTGGCCTTAAATACACTTTGCTCTTTCTTGCGGGCTATTTGCTCTATAACGACGGCATTCAGACCGTCATTCTCAATTCATCGATCTTTCTCTCGCAGGAATTATTCATTTCAAAGGGTTTAGAGAGTGAGCCGAGTTTTTTGCTCGGTATCTTTGTTATTGCTCAAATTTCCGCGCTAATCGGGGCGTTGCTCTTCGAGCGCCTGTCACGCGTGATAGGGACAAAACCAACGATCATCGTAAGCCTCGTGATCTGGTCGGCGATCGTGATCTTTGCTTACGGTTTTCTGCAATCCCGCTTTCAGGCACAGTTGATGGCTGTGTTTATCGGCCTCGTCCTCGGGCCAACACAGGCTCTGTCGCGGTCTTTGTTCTCGCAAATGATCCCGAAATCGCGTGAATCGGCGTTTTTCGGCCTCTACGAGATATCTGAGAAGGGAACCTCCTGGATCGGGAATCTCGTATTTGCCGTGGTTGTGGGCACGACCGGCTCTTACCGACAGGCGATCCTGGCTCTGATCGTCTTCTTTATTGCAGGAATGGTGATCTTGACGCTTACAAACACGAAGCGCGCCATTCATGCCGCCGGCAACCTGACCCCCGATGAAGCGGCCGGAACCGAGATTCTTGCTGCGAGATCGACGTAATAGTAGTTGACATAGCGTTGCATCTATGCTAACATGCTTTGTGTCAGTTTTCAGAAAAGGATGAGAACGAACTTTTTTTTTCAAAATTGGCGGGAAAGAGCTTACCTGGGATGGTTAAGATGTCTATATACAAGTGTTTAGGGTGTCCCGCGGTGTAGCGGGACACTAGCGGGACAGCGCGGGACGACGACAGGTCGAGTGATCCATGTAACTAGCTATTATTATGATATTTAGTGTTATATTACTCGTGTGATACATGAATATTTATGGATCGGAGGCCAGACACAATGACGCTGCCGCATGATGGGCGAATAGTGACGATATTTGGCGGTTCCAAATGTGTAGAATCGTCCAGGGAATATCTTGAGGCCAAGGAACTTGGCGGACGCCTCGCTGATGCCGGATTCACCATCTGCACAGGTGGCTATCTTGGTGTGATGGAGGCGGCATCACGCGGGGCTCGAGAAAAGGGCGGCCGCGTGCTCGGAATGGTCATGAATCAGTTTCGCCACGAGCCAAACCGGTTTCTGACCGAGAAAGTGGCCTCGGACCATTTCTATGACCGCTTGCAGAACCTGATCACTCGTTCGGTCGGGTTTGTCGCGCTTCGGGGCGGCATGGGGACGGTTACAGAGGTGTCGCTTGTGTGGAATAAACTGATGACGGGCGTCCTTGACCGGCGTCCCCTCGTCCTTCTCGGAGACTGCTGGCGTCCGATCGTCGACGCGTGGCAGAAATACCTCGTCGTCAGCGACGCCGAAACGTCACTGCTGAGTTTTGCGGCAACGCCGAAGGAGGCCGCCGAGGTCGTGATCGAGAGATCAAAGGGAGTAATCGTATGAACTGTCCAAAATGCACTGTCCAATTGATGGATGGGGCGAAATTCTGCGGGTCCTGCGGCTTTACGCTTGCCGACCCGCTTGCACAAGCACAGCAGGCCGCTGCACCATCGCCTTCACCGTCGCAGCCCGGCGGCGGCGTTTTTCACTTCGACACCGATGGCCGAGGCCAGGGACGCGGCTACACCTGGCAGATCGAGCATCAGGGAGCGTTTGCACTTGCCGTCGTTTCGCTCCAGCCCGAGCAGACCATAGCCGCCGAGGCCGGGGCAATGGTATCGATGTCGGCGAACGTCGATCTGCATTCGGAAATGAAGGGTGGCGTTTTTGGAGCTCTAAAAAGGGCCGTCGGAGGCGAATCTGCCTTTGTGTCAACATTTACCGCCCGAGGTGGTCCCGGCGAGGTGACTTTCGCACCGGGAGCTCCGGGCGACGTCGCGGGCATCGAGATGCAGAACCAGACCTTTATGGTCCAGTCGAGCTCCTATCTGGCCGGCGACACGTCTCTGGTCGTCGATACTAAATTTGGCGGCGCGAAATCATTCTTTGGCGGCGAAGGCCTTTTTCTGCTCCAGGTCTCAGGAATAGGCCTCCTGCTTGTGTCGTCCTTCGGCGCAATTCACCGTCGCGTCCTGCGCCCCGGCGAACAATATGTGATCGACACGGGCCACCTTGTCGCATGGGAAGGCCAGATGCAATACAGCATCCGCAAGGCTGCAAAGAGTGGTTATCTGAGAAGCCTGCTCAGCGGCGAGGGCATGGTGGCAGAGTTCACAGGCCCTGGTGAGATCCTCATCCAGACCCGTAATCTCGCCGCGTTCGCCGGACTGCTGAAACCATTCTTCCCATCGCAGAGCAGCGGCAGCGGCTTCAGTTTTGGAAGCTAATCGATCTTTGATAACAAAAGCCTAGAAATTAGCTACTTTTGCGAGTTTCATTTGTCAGGCGGAGAGTGTGCCCACATTTCTGCCTGATAAGTCTTGTCTTGCGAGGGTGGTAATGTTCAAGTTTGACCTCAGAGTGCCTCTTCTGTTGATATTGCTGTCGAGCGCCGGTCAGGCGCAGATCGCGTCTGCGCGAAATCGGAACAACCCGTATTCACCGAGCCCGGATCGTCAATCAAAGTCCGTCGAGATCGGCCCGGTTGAGACCGATAGGATCGTCGCCGTCAGCACGGCATCCGTTACTGTCCCGATTCCGGCAAAACGGCCCAACGCACCAATTGTTGAGCCGCCCGTTCCACTAACGGATCTGTACAAGGTCGGTGTCGGTGACGTCCTGCTGATCGAGCTCGCAAATGTTTCGCAGGGCCATGGTTATTACACGGTCCGGCCCGAAGGCACCATCGATTATCAACTCGCGGGCGGCGACGTTATCGTTGCGGACAAGTCACCCGCGGCTATTGCTCGGGAACTCGCGAATCGTATCACACTATTTCCCGACCCTGAGGTTCAGGTCACTGTGCGGGAGTATGGCAGCCACAAGATCACGGTCATGGGACTCGTCGATCATCCGGGCGAGAAGAGTCTGCAACGTGAGGCGATGCCGATGTTTGTAATAATGGCCGAGGCTGGCATCAAATTGAACGCAGGGAGCGCCATTGTTACGCGGGCACCGCTCCTAAAGGCGGA
>JAGOWF010000203.1 GCA_018060305.1 Pyrinomonadaceae bacterium | reverse complement strand
GGGCCGAGATGCTGGCCGAGCTAATGACGCTCAGGCCCTACGCGGTCGCCGTGTCTGGCACGCACGGCAAGACATCGACAACGTCGATGATCGCGACAGTGCTCGGACATGCGGGTATCGATCCGACGACCGTGGTGGGAGGCGTTGTGGATACTCTGGGGTCGAACGCCAAACTAGGCCAATCCGAATGGTTCGTGACCGAAGCCGACGAGAGCGACCGCTCATTCCTGATGCTCTATCCGACGATCGCGGTCGTAACAAATATCGAAAAGGAACACATGGAATCCTATAAAAACATGGACGATGTCGTTCAGTGTTTTACGGATTTTGTGAACAAGGTGCCATTCTATGGTGCCGCGATCATTTGCCTCGACGACCCTAATGTGCAGCTCATCATCCCAAACATCAGGCGCCGTCGCATTACGTACGGCCTGAGCGCACAGGCGGATCTATCAGCCAAGGATATCGGCTATAACGACGCGTTTGGCTCGAGATTTGCGGTTGTGCGTCGCGGTGAGGCGCTCGGCGAGATCTCGCTGCCGGTGCCGGGCGAGCATAACGTTTATAACGCTTTGGCGGCGACGGCGGTGGCGTTGGAGTTGGAGGTGCCGTTTGAAACGATTGCCGAGGCGTTCGCGGGCTTTAAGAACGCTAACCGGAGATTTCAGTTCAAGGGTGAAGCGAACGGCATTACAGTCGTCGATGATTACGGCCATCATCCGACTGAGATCACCGCAACCCTCGACGCGGCTCGGCATAGCGCCGGCGGGCGGAGGATCGTTGTTATATTCCAGCCGCATCGGTATTCGCGCACGCGCGAACTGATGGATGAGTTCGCCGTATCTTTCAACAACGCCGATGTGCTGTATCTGGTGGATATCTACGCCGCCAGCGAGCAGCCGATCGAGGGAATATCAGCCGAGGTCCTGGCGAACAACATTAAGAAATTTGGTCATAAGGGCGTCTCCTATATTGGCGATGTCGAGTCGGCTGCTGACAAGGTCATTTCTGCGTTGCAGGCCGGCGACCTTGTTATAACGCTCGGTGCGGGAAACGTGACGCGGCTGTCGGACGAGTTAGTGGAGAAATTGACGCAATAGGCAGTGGCAAAGAAGAGAAAACCGACAACCAGACCTAAGGGTGCAGCCGTCCGTGTCCGCAGCGGCCGGAAGCCAGCATCTTCTCGAAATTCCGCAAGCTTCGCGGGCCGAGCGCTGATCCCATTGGCCCTAAGCGGCGCGTTGCTGCTTTGCATCGGCGTTCTCGCTGCGGTTTTTTATCAAACTGCGGCCGGTTCACCGTTCTTTAAGGTCAGGAACATCGAGATCCGGGGCAATGTCCGCACTTCGCCCGAAGATATTCGGCGTGTCGTAATTGCGGAGGCGGAAAAGACGGGCGTTTGGAACAGCGACATTGCTGCCATCAAGGCAAAGATCGAAAAATTTCCATTCGTAAAGTCTGCTGCCTTGTCACGCGAACTCCCGGCGGGGATCCGCGTTGATATTACGGAACGTGTTCCGGCCGCGATCGTTCGCCTAAAGGCCGGCGACCACGTAGTCGATACCGATGGGAACATCCTGGTCGCGGCAAAGGATGAAAAGAATCTTCCCTTCACGCTACTTGGCTGGGATGAGACCAAGAGCGAAAAGGCGCAGAACGATAATCTGGCGCGGCTCAAACTTTACACGAAAATGGTCGATGAATGGCGGCAGTTTGACCTTGTATCGCGGGTCAAGATGGTCGATCTGTCAAATGTGCGCGAGCCGGCCGCGACGATCGAGGACTCGGGCCGCGCGATCGCGGTTTTTGTTGCCAAGGACAATCTCGGCAAGAGCCTACGTTCGGCTATCGAGGCAGTGGCGGGCAAAGGGGAAAAGGTGAGATCGGTAGATGCGGCAGGTATCTATCCGGTCATTCAGTATATCGAGTTTTAGTTATGTCGAACGAGATACAGGCCGTTGGGCTGGATATTGGAACAAGTCGCGTGCGGTGTGTTGTCGGCGAATCGTCGCCGAGCGGCCGGTTGAACATCGTCGGTATCGGTGAGGCCGAGTCGCGCGGCATGCGTCGCGGCGTCGTCACGTCCACCGAGGCCGTGGCCGAGTCGATACGTCGAGCGGTGGCCGAGGCCGAACGTGTCAGCGGCGTTGATATCGACTCTGCAGTGGTTAACCTGTCCGGCGAGCACCTGCGCGGCGAGAACAAGAACGGCGTCGTCGCCGTTGCCGGCCCGGACAAAGAGATCAGCGATGAGGATGTCGAGCGTGCAGTCGATTCGGCATCGGCGATGCCGCTAACGCCGGGCTGGGAAATCATGGCCCGTATCCCACAGGAGTTTCTCGTTGACGGGCAGGACGGCATCACGGAGCCTGTGGGAATGACAGGTTCACGGCTCGAGGCTTTGGTGCATGTGGTCACGAGTCCCGGTGCAGGCCGTCAAAACCTGAAAAAGGCGGTCAGCCGGGCGGGCATCGACCTTGACGAGATGATCCTGGAGCCGCTGGCTGCTGCCGAGAGCGTGTTAACGCCTGAAGATAAAGAATATGGCTGCGCGATCGTAAATATGGGATCGGAACTGACCAGCCTGATGATATTTGGCCGTGGTGCCGTTCAGCATACGGCGATCTTCCCATTTGGGGGGATGCATTTTACCAAGGACATCGCAACGGGCCTGCGCGTGTCGATACCTGAGGCTAATAAGATCAAGGAAGATTACGGCTGTGTCGCATCATTTCTTCTGGACGAGGAGCAGCGGCAGCAAACGATCGAGATCGTGCCTTTTGGCCGCGACGATACGCGAACCCTGTCAAAAGAGATCCTCTGCGACATTATGCAGCCGAGGGCAGTCGAACTATTGCAGCACGTTGCACGAGAGGTCGCCGGTGCGAAAGGGCAGATCTCGGGCGGCGTATTTCTGACCGGTGGCGGTGCCGCGGTGCACGGGCTGGCGGAGATAGCCGAGCAGGTCTTTGATGCGCCGACCCGCGTGGGAATTATCGAAGGTTCGTATTTTGGCGGCCTGGCGGATGAGATCCAAGGCCCTGAATGGACGGTGGCGGCGGGATTGGCGCTCGTGGGGATGCGTTTGGAGATGCGGGACGGTGGGGAACCGCGCTCATCGGCACGACGCGTGGCCGCATGGCTCGGAAGTTTTCGTGACCGGTTCAGATAAATGCTCCGGTCGATTTGAAATATACCGCAAATCGTTGTATGCTGTTCTCCCGTCAGCACAATATATTGTTAGTTCTGGGTACTCCACACGATCATTTTCTGATCGGAAGTTTTCGGTGATCTGTCATGACAAGTTCTATTACAATGGACGACCTGCAAATAAATCCGCGGATAAAGATGTTCATCGATGAGCCGCCAATAACCGGCGCGCGGATCAAGGTGGTAGGTGTCGGCGGCGGCGGCGGAAATGCCGTCAACCGCATGATCGACGCAGGCATCAAGGGCGTGGAATTCATCGTAGCCAACACCGACCTTCAGGCGCTCGACCATTCAAAGGCACCAATGAAGATCCAGCTCGGCAGCAGATCGACGCGCGGGCTCGGTGCTGGTTCCAATCCGGAGATCGGCCGACAGGCTGCTCTTGAGGACCATGAGAAACTTCTCGACGTGCTCGAGGGATCGGACATGGTCTTCGTGACCGCCGGCCTCGGCGGTGGGACGGGAACGGGAGCCGCGCCGGTCGTCGCGAGCCTTGCGATCGAACTTGGTGCATTGACCGTAGCTGTTGTAACAAAGCCGTTTACGGTTGAGGGCAAGAAGCGAATGGCACAGGCCGAACAGGGAATTGCTGACCTTCGCGGCTGTGTGGACACGCTGCTGACGATACCCAATTCCAAACTTCGTGAGGTCGAGGAAAAGATCACCATCATGGAGGCATTCCGACGTGCCGACGACGTCTTGCTCCAAGCGGTGCGCGGCATCACTGACCTGATCGTCACGCCGGGCATCATTAATCTTGATTTCGCCGATGTCACGACCGTCATGCGCGGCAAGGGCGTGGCGTTGATGGGGATCGGAAAGGGCGAGGGAGACGATGCGGCATCCAAGGCGATGCGTGCCGCACTCGATTACAAGCTTCTCGAAGAAAACTCGATCAAGGGTGCCAAAGCTGCCCTCATCAACGTAACAGGCGGCCCGGGCATGGTCCTGGGCGAGGTTGAGGATGCCATCGGCATGATCGAGACTGAGGCAGACGACAACGCGGACATCATTTGGGGCAGCGTCATTAGAGATGATATGGCCGACGAGATACGCATTACGGTGATCGCGACGGGCTTTGACTCTGCCGCCGTGATCCGCGCCCCGCAGCCAAAGGTGACGGAGACACGTGCTGTCGGTGCACCGTCACACATGCCGATCAAGGCCTCGGACATCATGTTGCCCGACGACCTGCAGCCGGTCGAGAACATTGACGTGCCGACATTTATGAGGCGGCAGGCAGACTGACTAACTAACAACGAATAACTAATAGCGAATAGTGAACAGCGAAGAGGTTCGGCTCTTCGCTATTCGCTTTTTATGGCGCATACTTGAGTTATGTCGGAGCTTCCGGTCATTGGTATTACGATCGGCGATGCGGCGGGGATCGGGCCTGAGGTTACGCTCAAAGCGATAGCCGACGAGCGTGTGATCTCAGTCTGCAAAACACTCGTGATTGGCGATGCCGAGTTATTGCGACGGACTGCGGCTGAGTTTGGGCTGTCGGAACCTACGGACATTCACGACCTTTCAAACCTGCCAGATCAAGTCGTTCCAGGCTCCAGCACCGCTGCGACGGGAAAGGCCGCCGGCGAGTATATCGAGACTGCTGTCGATAGGTGGCGTGACGGCGGGATCGATGCGATCTGTACGGCCCCCATCAGCAAACATTCGCTGGCTCTCGGTGGATATCATCACGTTGGTCATACGGAGTTTCTGGCGGCGCTGACGAATACCGGTGAGTTCCGAATGAGCTTTTTTGCCGACAAGCTCCGTGTTGTGCTGCTCTCGACGCATTTGCCGTTGACAAGGGCGATCGAAAAGGTCACGGCCGAAAATCTCGTTGCACTCATCGATTTCACCGACCGTTCTTTAACCACATTGCTCGGCCGTCGCCCGTCGATCGCGGTCGCGGGCCTCAATCCGCACGCATCCGAAGGCGGAATGTTTGGCACGGAAGAGGCCGACGAGATCACGCCGGCCATCAAACGGTCATCGGCCGAGGGCATCGACGTTAGCGGGCCGTATTCGCCGGACACGATCTTTTTGCGCGGTTACAGAGGCGAGTTTGATGTGGTGGTTTCCCTTTATCACGATCAAGCGACTATCGCGGTCAAGTCGCTGTCTTTTGGTGAGGGCG
>JAGOWF010000202.1 GCA_018060305.1 Pyrinomonadaceae bacterium | reverse complement strand
CCGGGCTTTGGCCAGCCGATCCTGCAGTATGATCCTCGGTCGCGGGGCGCCGAAAGTTATATGCAGCTCGCAAAGGAGATTTTGAATAATGGCTAGACAGGCTTTAGGGAGCGGCCTGAGCGCGTTGATAAGTGAGGAACGACCTGAGGCGACACTCGAGGCGCGAATCGGCACTTCGGAGATCGATATCGATTTGATCGAACCAAATCCGCAACAGCCGAGAAAGCGATTCAAGGGGGAGGAACTTGAGGGATTGCAGAAATCTATCACTGCGAATGGCATTATTCAGCCGATCGTAGTTCGTCCATTTGGCGGGCGATATCAGATCGTGGCCGGCGAGCGGCGCTGGCGGGCAGCCCAGCTCGCCGGTTTGCGGCGGATCCCGGCGACGGTCAAAGAGGTCTCTGACGAAAAGCTACTTGAAATGGCGCTCGTTGAGAATATTCAACGGCAGGAATTGAACCCCATCGAAGAAGCCAACGCTTACCGCCAACTTATTGATACCATTGGACTTACGCAGGAACTCCTGGCTGAGCGAGTTGGAAAAGCGCGTTCGATCATAGCGACATCGGTCCGCCTGCTTAAACTGCCCGATGAGATACAGGAGGCGATTGCCGACGGCGGCCTCACAGCGGGACACGGCCGTGCTTTGCTTTTAGTGGACGACGCTGTGATCCAGCGAAACATCGCAAATATTGCGGTCGAGCTAGGGCTTTCGGTGCGTGAGACTGAGCGGGCGATAAAGCGTGCGCGTACCGGCAAACTTCATACGGCGTCCGGCGAGGTGGTCGTCAATGCCGTCGACGCGAACGTCAAAGCCGCCGAGACCAAGTTGATGCGTGCCCTCAACACCGGCGTGAAGATTCGTAAGGGACAAAAGGGCCGTGGCGGTAAGATCGAGATCGAATATTACAGCACGGACGACCTGGATCGCATATTTCAGGTAATTATAAGTAAATAAAGGAGATACACGCATGCAGAAGCGTCTGACGGAAATGGTCAGTTGCGCGGGTTGAGTGGCAAAACTCGCACCCAGCGACCTTGCTCAAGTTTTGAGCAAGCTTCCGAAACAATCGAGCGAAAATGTTATCGTCGGCTTTGATAAGTCTGACGACGCGGGTGTTTTTCGCCTTTCACACGACACGGCGCTGGTGCAGACGGTCGATTTCTTTACGCCCGTGGCCGACGATCCGTATGTTTATGGCCAAGTCGCTGCGATCAATTCTCTTAACGATGTCTACGCAATGGGCGGACGGCCGCTTTCGGCCCTCTCGATCGTCTGCTATCCACAGAACGGTGACTGGAATATCCTCGGTGAGATCCTTCGCGGAGGCCAGGACGCTATGAATGCTGAGGGGGTCGTTGTAATAGGTGGCCATTCGGTTGACGATCAGGAGATGAAATTCGGTTATGCTGTTACAGGAGTTGTTCATCCGGCGCGCGTTATCTCGAACGCAGGGGCAAGGTCGGATGATGTTCTCATCCTGACCAAACCGATCGGTACCGGCGCGATCAATACGGCCATCAAGCATGGCAAGGCAAGCCGCGATACCGAAGCGGCTGCGGTTAGGGCGATGACGACATCGGCAGCGGCGGCATCACGCGCGATGCAGGAATATGGCGCCAATGCTTGTACGGATGTGACGGGTTTTGGACTCCTCGGTCACGCATTTGAAATGGCAAAGGCAAGCGATGTCACGCTGACTATTGACTCAGAAGCAATTCCATTATTGCCGGACGTTCTTGATCTAATTGCAGATGGCATGGTCACACGGGGCGACAAGAACAACCGCACCTACGTCGGTGAGACCGTTAGGATCGACGATAGTGTATCGTCGGATATGCAAAGCGCGCTGTTCGATCCGCAGACGGCTGGCGGATTGCTTATCAGCATTCCCGAGCCTGGTGCGGCCGATCTGATCGCTGAGGTGGACGGCGCCGTTGTCATAGGGCGTGTAGGGCCCAGAGGTAGTCACCTGATAGAGGTAGAATAGGTGCTTCTTTTTATTTTTGAATCGATAGGAACTTCGGAGCTGATCCTGGTCGGCGTGATCGCGTTGATCTTTCTCGGCCCGCGCCGGCTGCCGGACATAGCGCGAAAGATCGGCAAGATTACGGCTGAGTTTCGCGGGACGGCAAACGAGTTCAAAGAAACATGGCAGCGCGAGGTGGATTTTGAAGAGGAGGCAAAGGCGCTTGATCCGGATGCCATTGAAGCGGAGACCGTCGCTCGCGATGAATCGAAGAGGCTTAAGCTGGTCAAGAGTTCCAACGATACTCCCGAGGTTAGAGCGGTCGACCCGACCGAGTTTGAACATCTGCGCTCAGGGTCAGACGCCGCGGCTAGCGGCGAGCCTACGCTGAGCGATGAAAAGGATAAGCAGAACTGGCTCTAACCGATGGCGGACGAAATTACAGAACAAGGGCCGGCTGGCCAGATGTCGTTTCTCGATCATCTCGATGAGTTGCGTCGGCGGCTCGTAAACTCTGTAATTATTATAGTTATCGCATTTGCCGTCTGTTGGTTCCTCTCGGATCGCATATACAATTTTCTCAGCGTTCCGATCCGAAAAGCATTGTCAGAGGCCGCCCGGCGTGAGTTGCCGGTCGAGGGAAAGACCGGTGCGGAAAAGATCTCGATGCTGGACCAGCTTCGCGAAGGTGATAGCGGCCGGTATGTTTTTGACTCAGCAACTAAGCTCGGCAGCGCCGTTATCTCACCTGGAACGTCGGTTCTTGCCGAGGTCGGTCGCGACGCCTCAGACCGTCTGGGCCTATTCACGGCTGAGTCCTTGATCACCAATAATGCGGTCATCCCAAAGGGCGTACGACTACCCGTGCCGTTTGACGGCGTTGCAATTAGTCAGCCAAGTGCGGATGAACGCATGATAGTTACGACCGCACAGGAGCAGTTCACGATGTATGTGACGGTCTCGCTCTATGCCGGAATCGCTCTCGCGATTCCATTGCTTCTGTGGCAGATATGGATGTTTATCTCACCTGCCCTCTACAAGCACGAACGAGCTTATGTGACGCCATTCATAGGCCTTTCGAGCATATCGTTTGTTCTGGGAGCGGCCTTTGCGTATTATATTCTCTTTCCTCCTGCGGCCCGCTATTTGCTAAATCTCGGCGGCGGCGAATTCCAACTGCTGCTGCGTGCCAGCGATTATCTCGATCTCATCACAATAATAATGCTTGCGATGGGGCTTATCTTTCAGATGCCCGCGATCACGTACGTCCTCGCCAGGATCGGGATCATTTCGGCGGGGCTATTGGTCCGGAGTTGGAAGTTATCACTCGTTATCATCCTGATCGTCGCCGCTGTTGTATCGCCGACTGGCGACATTCCCAACATGCTGCTGTTTGCGACACCGATGATAGCTCTCTATATCGTCTCCATCTTTATCGCATGGCTATTTGGCAAGAAGCGCCGAACTGAGGCGGAGGTCTGATGAGTGCAACCTCTCAACCACTTTCCCGCATCTTGAAAAGGTGTAGATAACTGTTTAGAATCCTTAGGTTACGGCGCTTTGGCGCAATTATTTAGTGCCGTAGTATATAGTTATGGAGTTGAGACCAATGTTCGGAACCAGATCGGGAAAGATCACGCTATTCTTATTTATTTTGTGCAGCTTCGGCGCGGTCTTAACCCATGCTCAGACGCCGGACAAAACGCCGCCTGCCCAGGATCCGACAGACAAGCCACGGAATGTCAGACCTGAGCTAAAGGAAGCGTATAAGAAATGGATCAGTAATGATGTCCTCTACATCATCACGGATGACGAAAAGAAGGCATTCAAGGCACTAGCCACCGACGAAGAGCGTGAGAACTTTATTGAGCAGTTCTGGCGCCGGCGTGATCCGAATCCTGATACCGAAGAGAATGAATACCGCGAACAATACTATGAGCGAATAGCTTACGCGAACGAGCATTATGCGTCGGGTATTCCCGGATGGAGAACTGACCGCGGCCGCATCTACATTGCTTGGGGCAAGCCGGATTCCGTGGAATCACATCCGTCCGGCGGGAGCTACGACCGCCCGGTGTATGAGGGGGGCGGTTCGACGACCACTTATCCATTCGAGATATGGTTCTACCGTCATCTCGAAGGTATCGGTACCGGTATTGAGATTGAGTTCGTAGATCCGACAGGGACAGGTGAATATCGGCTCGCTCGCAATGCTGATGAAAAGGACGCCTTGAGAATGGTTCCCGGAGCGGGTCTTACCACACTAGAACAACTCGGACTGGCGGATCAAGACGAACGGATGCTCGGCAGTCGCCAAGGAGCGACCTATCGTCGTGAGCAAGACTCGCCTTTCCGACGCTTGGAGATTCTTACGGGGCTCCAAAGGCCACCGGCGGTTAAGTTCAGTGATTTGCAGGGCATAGTCGGTGGCGACTCAGGCGTACTAGACTCAAATCCGCTCAATTTTGATGTGCGCGTTGATTTTTTCCGGCAATCGGATGATCGCGTGATCACAACCTTCACGGTCCAGACAAATAATAAGGATCTGCAATTTTTGCCGGTTGGCGGGCTCGAGCAGGCGACGATGAATATCTTCGGACGGATCACGGCGGTCTCGGGCAAACGGTCGGGAGTATTTGAAGATTCGGTATCGACCACCGCGACTACGGCAGAACTTGCCGAGGCACGCGACCGCAAATCGATCTATCAAAAGGCGATCGCCCTTACGCCCGGAACCTATAAGGTTGATGTCGTCGTGCGTGATGTGGGTACCGGGAACAAAGGGCTCCAGAATCTTGGCTTCGTAGTGCCCCGATACGATGATAAAAAGCTATCGACCTCGTCGCTCGTGCTTGCGGCAAAACTGCGCACGACGACGGAACGCGATATCGGACAGCAATTCGTCATTGGTAACGCCAAGGTCGTTCCTAACCTTTCGGGAATATTCCTGCAGGGTCAGGAGGTTGGTATCTATATGCAGGTCTATAATGCCGGCATCGACCAAACCACTCTGCGGCCGGCCGTGGACGTCGACTACGTTCTGTTTAGAGGCGGGAAGGAGGTCTTCCGACAGACAGAAGATTGGTCCGGCCTCAGTGATTCGGGACAGCGATTGACTCTCGCTCGGCTGCTGCCGACCACTGTTCTGCCAACAGGCGACTATGAGGTCAAAGTTCTGGTCAAGGATCGGGTTGGCGGTCAGGTGATCGAAAACAAGAGCAAGTTTTCTGTGCTGCCGCAGTAAATGAGATCTGCAACGAACGAATAGTAAAGAGGATGTCTGAAAGGTCTGCTTCTACGCGGTGGAGCCGCGAAAGACGGTAGCCAGACGTGAAACGTCTGGAAAGTTGCGAACGATGATTTCCGCACTGAAGGTGCGGCAGACACCCGTAAACATTGACCTTTCGCCCCTTC
>JAGOWF010000020.1 GCA_018060305.1 Pyrinomonadaceae bacterium | reverse complement strand
GGCGGACGCTTGCGAGCGGGTCGGGCGTCTCTGCTGCCGGCGGCTTTGCCGCTTTCGCCGTTGATTCGGTTTTTTTGGGCTTTGCGCTTTTCGACGCAGCCGTCGTCGGCGTTTTTGCCGGAGGCTCAGGTTTCTTCGCCGGAACATTCACTTTGGCGGTCTTGCCTGTCGGTGGCGGTTTGATGTTGTCCGTTACGATGACGACAGTCTTAGCCGGTGGCTCCGATTTCTTTGTGGGCGGCTCGGTTTTCGCGGTCTTGCCCCCTGCTGACGCCGGGGGTTCTGCCTTCTTTCCAGGCATTTTGGGCTCTTTTGTCGGCGGCGCTGTCTTTGCGGTCTGGCCGCCCGCTGACGCAGGTGGTTCTGATCTTTTGGCGACCGGCTCGACTTTCTTTGGTGGTTCGGGCTTTGGGATGACGGCGACGATAGTGCCTACGGAGTTTACCTTGACTCCGGGTTCGTTCGGGTCCGGGCGGGCGAGGGTCGGTGCGTCCTCAACGGCTTTCTCGGCAGATGCGATGAAGCTGCCGCCGAGCTTGATCCTGAATGTCGCGGGATCGTCGTTCGGTGTTCGGCCTTCGACGCGTAGTATCAGCTTCTCGGGCTTTCTGAGGTAGATCAGGCGGCCGGTTTCGGTCTCATCGGCGTTCGCAAAGACGACCATCTTTGTCATCGGCTTGAGCCCGTCGGCTACAAACACATCGACATCGCCCGCAAAGTTCTTCGTCACCAGATTGATAAAAATATCGCCCTGACCGCCATCGAACGTGTAGTAATACGACGTCACGCGCGAATCGCCGATGTCACGTGCAATAATAACGCCCGTTATCTCATTGACGAGGACGGGCGTCGGAAAGTTTACATCCCGCGATTGTCCGGCGGCGGAAAGACAGACTGTGACGAGGAGAAACGCCGCAAGGGCAAAGAGGCTGGTACTGCTTCGATTCACTTAACCTATGACTTTCCTAAGGTGGACGAGCCGCGAGGTCTCCTTATATCCAAGACTTAAATGTGCCTTGAGACTGCCTTCGTTGTCGATCTCGGCGTCTGAGGCCATCTCTGTCGATCCGTGCCCGCGGGCCCATTCTTCGGCGTATGCCACCAACTGCGTGCCGACGCCCG
The DNA here is from genome assembly GCA_018060305.1 of Pyrinomonadaceae bacterium. Taxonomy (GTDB): domain Bacteria; phylum Acidobacteriota; class Blastocatellia; order Pyrinomonadales; family Pyrinomonadaceae; genus OLB17. The sequence continues at coordinate 15,746 of JAGOWF010000020.1, read as the reverse complement.
AGTGCCGGTACGCATCCTCGACATACCAGCCCTCAAGATAGCCAACATTCTCAGTCTCGCAATCCTCGACATGAGTGCGAATGCTGGCCTCCAAAAAACCCGCTAGACGGCCGCCGCCCAGATCGGCTACCGCGACAAACTGCGTGTCAGAGTGTTCGATAATGTCAAACATCTCCTCCTTATGATCATCCTCGCTTGACTCGTCCCAGAGCAGTTGCCTGAGCCTAAGCCATTCTCCGAGGTCACCCTCAGCGAGCGGCCTGATCGTGACATCGCTTGTCGCCATTAAGGCAGATGATAACAGGGATGGTGGTGAAGGACAACACTTTCGGGTAAAACAAAAGAGGATGTCTGATAAGTCTGCTTCTACGCGGCGGAGCCGCGAAAGAACGACTTTTCAGACAACCTCGTGCCGTCAAATGTTACGAGTATCACTAGCCCGCCTTGGCCCCGATCGCCTTGTCCTGAAGCAGTTCCAGCGCTTTCTTGAGCTGAAGGTCCTCGATGGCCTTGGGCGCAGGTTTTGGCGGCGGTGTTGCCTGCGGCTGCGGTTCCTGCTCGTTCTGTTCGTCGATCATTGTCTCGACGGCGATCGGTTCGGGAGTATCCGGGCGTTTGACCTCGACGGACGGCTTAACCCCTGTCGTAGCACGATCCTCACCAAGGAATGGCGTGCCGGCCGGAGACGCCCATTTGGCAACCGTCAGATAAAGCCCGTCGCCGCCACGGAGAGTGAATAATTTCTGCTCGGTGCCCGCCCCAAAACTCTTTTCGCCCACGACGTCGCCTCGCTTGCGTTCAAGGACAGCAGAGGCCACCGCCTCAGCCGCACCGGCCGTGCCGGTGTCTATCAACACCACCAGAGAACCGTCAAATACTGCCTTTGCCGGATCGGCCGTGTAGGTGTTGAGCACTTTATTGTCGCGGCCGATCACCTTCGCAAGTTCGCCCTCGCGGATGAATAAATTCGCAACAGCCACGCCCTCGGTCAGCTTTCCTGCCGCTACGCCTCGGAGGTCGAGAATGATCTTTTGAACGCCTTGCTTGGCCAGCCCCGTCACCTGAGTGCGTATGTCATCTGCCTCGCCGTCCTCGAGGCTATACGCCTTTACGACGCCGACTTTGCCGGCCTCGGTCCGCGAATCAGCGGACGGAACTTTATACGGGCCGCGAGTGACTTTGATCGTTTGCGGCTTTTCGCGGGTGCGAAGCACACGCAGGCTGACGCTGCTGCCCGCGTCGCCATTTATCAGGAGCCGTGCATCGTAGAGCGAGATATCACGTGTCGCCTTGCCGTCGATATATTCGATGACGTCACCGGCCTTGATACCGGCTTTCTGCGCCGGGCCGTCCTTGATCACCGCGATGACATAAAGATAGCCGCTGATCTGCGAAAATTCAGCACCGATGCCGGCCTTATTCGCCAGTGAGCCGTTTTGAAATGTCTTAACCTGCTCTGCGGTAAGAAACGACGAATACGGATCGAGCCCGCCGGCCAGCCCGCGAAGGGCACCCAGACGGACCTTCTCCATGTCAGGCTCGTCAACGTAATCGTTCTTAATGTGGCTGAGGACCGATTCGACGATCCTTAGCTGAGCATTCGGATCATTTACGCCCTGCTGGGCCGATGTCGTGAGCAGGCCGCCAACAAACGGGAGCCCTCCCACGACCGCATAGACGGCTATTAGGCCTGAAAGGGCGAGGACCCAGAGTTTACCGCGAAATGACATAAAAAACCTCGTATGATACTACTGACCGTGGATATTACGAACGGCGACGCCCGTTTGTTTGCCCTCGGCAGAAACTAGATTATCGCGTAGCGCTCGCAAATCGTGCAAGAAAAAGAAACAGCTAATCACGCAGCCGTTGCAGATGTTTCCCGGCTTCCCGCTTCGGGCCGCATCATCGCCATCGATCCGGGCACAAAACGCTGCGGCCTGGCGGTTTGCGATGAACTACGCGTAACGGCGCGGCCGTTGGCGACGATCGTGCGAACAAGCTGGAAAAAACTTCTCTCAAATATCAAAGGGACGGTCGCGGAGTTTGATGCCGTCGCGGTCGTCGTTGGTTTGCCGCTCGAATCGGATGGCAGCGAAAGTGAAATGTCCGCCGAGGCCCGCGATATCGCCCGCAAGCTTGCGCTCTCACTCGACGTTCCGATCTTTCTACAGGACGAGCGCGTGACTTCGTACGAGGCCCGCAGCAGGATATGGTCGCGCGGCGAGACGGCTGAACACGTGGACAGCGAGGCTGCGGCGGTTATACTCGGTGATTTCCTTGACAGGATGCGCCTCTAGTTTTTTGGCGTCAGCGTTATTCGGCTGGCACGTGCCTTCTCCACGGCCGAAGCTGAGAACGGAAAGATCGCGGGAGCGCCGGTGCTCCATGCGTCAAACTGATCCTTAAAATGCGCTGATGTCGGATCGCCGCTCTCGCCTAAGGGAATAACAAACCGCGTCGCGTCCCAATTCCCCGGACTTGTAATATGCCGCATCGATACCGACGAGCCAACATTCGGCGTCTGGCCGCTGCCATCGATCGGGACCGCAGGTGCAGCAAACTGCATGCCGATGAGCGGCACCTGAGCCAGCGGATGCGGAAAGCGCGATCGCCACACGCGTCCCCACGTCCATTTCGTCTCGTCGGGGCCGAAGCGGTCCTTGCCAGAGAGGCTGGCCCGGGTCGAGGCGTCGCAGCCTTTCAGCAACTCCGCATAGCTCGCCACGCCCGATGGCAGCCAGCGAATCAGATTCTCACGCAATGCCCGGTCGAGCACTCGTTCACGAATTAAATACGACGGCACCGGCCGATTGTCGGCGGCGATACGGTCTGCGACGCAGTTTCGGATCTCGTTGGCCAGCAATGCTCTGTGCGAATCTGCGGTCATTCGCCCGTCCCACGCCTTTAACACCGTGACCGTCTTATTCGATGCTGCGTTCATTTTTACGATCGCCTTCGCCAGGTTGCTTACGGGAATATTGAGCGTGTCGTATTGCACATCGCGGACCGAATCAAATGTAGCCTTCCGTTTTGCCTCGAGTTCGTCAAAAATGCGGCGTGCCCGCCATGGCGAGGCGGCATCGCGCGACATCTGTGTGTATTTGTATGATGTGCCAACGATGCGCTGGTTGGCGGTGACGATCAGGCCGCTCGGCGGGTTGTATAGACTTGGCAGTTCTTCGAACGGAATAAAGCCTGTCCAGTCGCCGTCATCGGTCGAGCCATCATAGGGCAGAGCGCCGTCACCCTCGCGACGGATAGGTATCTTGCTAGCGGCATACCATCCGATATTTCCCTTTCTATCTGCGTAAACGAAGTTCTGAGCGGCCCCGCCATACGTCCTGAGTCCTGCCTTAAAATCGTTCCAGTTCTTCGCTCTGTTGGCCCTAAAGAACGCCTCGAACTCATTTGTATGCGGATCGAACGCCGTCCATTTCAACGCATACCGCTTGCCACCCTCTTCAAGGACTATTGGGCCGTTGCGCGTCTCGGTCACGTCATACGGCACCGATTCGGTCTCGGGCGACATCAGGTTTTTGCGGACGTTGATCGCTTCCCTTCTGACGACGGGCGTTTCCCAGCCTGCGGGCGTCTTGTATTTTCCCTTGGTATCAAACGTCTCGATGTACAGGTCTTGAACGTCAGGCCCGACGTTCGTCGCTCCCCATGCGATATTTTCATTATGGCCGAGGACCACGCCCGGCACGCCCGGCAGCGTCACGCCTGCAACACGCATTGTCGGCGCCGAAAGGTGAATAAGATACCAAATTCCCGGTGCCGACGGTGCGAGATGCGGATCATTGGCGAGTATCGGCCGGCCGTCAGCGGTTCGCTTGCCCGAGATCACCCAATTGTTGCTCGCAGCGAGTTCCTCAGCGTAGAGGCCGATCTTCTCTAGGGACCGACGGCGAGCCTCGACTTGCTCATCGGCCATCGCTAGGAGCCGGTCTGAAACATTACCGGCCGGCCGCTGTGCGACGGACCGTTCGGCCGTCACGTCCTTGCCAAACAGGAGGACATCGTAAGGCGTCACTTGATCTGTCAGATCGGCCAGCTTTTCGGGTGGCAGCTTCTGGAGCGATGCCCGCAGCAGGTCGTTGTGCCAGGTCGAACTCAGCGAATCCGACATTATCTTGCCAACGACGATAGTATCTGCCGGCTTCCAGTCCCGTGGTGCGTACTGAAGCAGCCGAAACTCGACCGGCATCGTTTCCGGCGTCAGCGATGCGATATACGCATTAACGCCCGCCGAGTAGCTCTCAAGCGCGGCGACGAGGTCGGGCGACAGGAATTTGAGATTCTCTTCGGCGACCTTTGCAAAGTTGAATCGCCGCCATCGCCTATCTTCCTCGAGCGTGAGCTTTCCGAACAGTTCGGCCGTCTCGCCGCGGCCGACTCGACGCATCAGATCCATCTGCCAAAGACGGTCGCCCGCCATAACATAGCCTTGGGCAAAGTATAGGTCGGCATCCGTCTTGGCCTCTATGTAAGGGTTCGCACGAGCATCCCGACTGACCGTCACAGGAGCCGATAGGCCGCCCACGATGATCGCCGTCTGCGAAAACACCGTCCCCAAAAACACGAAAAAGAGCGTGAAAAGCACCGGAAAAGTTCGTTTCATAGTATGCAAAACTTTGGTTCTCTAATGACGATACGTTAAACTCGTTGAAAGTTCTAGCCAACAATCGGAGGAGTCAATGAGATCATTTCTTTTCTATTCGTCGCTGGTCGCGGCCCTCGTATTGTCGATCGCCTGCGGTGGCCCAACATCCGCTCCGAACGCATCAAAGTCGCCGGTAAATGTCGCTTCAGCTCCGTCGCCACAGCCATCAGTTGCCGACGGCAAGGAGCTTTTTGCCACGCACTGCACGATCTGTCACAAGGAAACCGGCAAAGGCGGCAAGGTCACCGTAAAGGGCAAGACGCTGAAGCCCGAGGATCTGACCAGCGCCAAGATGAAGGCCAAGTCCGACGAGCAACTGGCAAAATACATCACTGAGGGCTTGCCGGACGATGGGATGCCCGCGTTCATTGATGAACTCACCGAAGCCCAGATCAAGCTGGTCGTCGGGCATGTTCGCACGCTTCAGCCCAAATAGCCGATTCTTGCAAAGCGCCCGACGAGCACATAAACTCTAACCGAGCGTGCACCCTTAGCTCAGTTGAATAGAGCGTCTGACTTCGGATCAGAAGGTCGCAGGTTTGAGTCCTGCAGGGTGTACCAATTAACCTTTCTTTCCGTGCTTTTTTTCGAGGTGTTGGCTGGCGTGCTCAGTAAGGTCGAGGAATTCCTGGCGGTGCTGCTCCAGATCCTTATCATCGAGTTCTTCGAGATCCAATAGATTATTTCTTGCCCGTCGGGTCGCCCTTATGAGTTCGTCGAGTTTGATCTGAAGTGCCTCTGTATCACGATTTTGGGTATTCTGGATCAGAAAAACCATCAGAAATGTGACGATCGTCGTTCCCGTGTTGATCACAAGCTGCCATGTGTCGCTAAAGCTGAAAAGCGGCCCTGTAACAGCCCAAACGACGATCGTGAGTGTGGCGAGGAAGAACGTCAAGGGCCGGCCCGAAAGCGTCGACACCTTGCGAGCGAATCGGGTAAAAATAGACGTCTGATGATTAGTGCTCACTAGCCCGGATAATTCCGCACAATGCCGACAACGGCGTCGATGTGCGGCTTCATATACTCATCTGAACTGATGAATGGAACGACTTGTCGGATGTCTTCGTAAATGCGTCTTGTTCCGACCGCGAGTTGCTTGTCGCCAACCCGACGTTTCCGCAGATCGATGGCCTGCGCCCCGCAGAGAAGCTCGAGAGCGACGATGTATTCGAGATTCGCGGCGATCTGTCGAAGCTTAACCGCGGCCGTCGCGCCCATTGAGACGTGGTCCTCGACATTTGCCGACGACGGTATCGTATCGACGCTCGCAGGGTGCGCAAGGATCTTATTCTCGGTGCAAAGAGCCGCAGCCGTGTATTGCACTATCATAAAGCCCGAATTCAGCCCACCGTGCTCGGTCAGAAAGGCCGGAAGAATGTGGGCGTTCGACGACTCGTCAGTGAGCCGCATAATGCGCCGTTCTGAGATGTTGCCAAGCTCGGCCAAGGCGATAGCAAGATAGTCAAATGCTAACGCTAACGGCTCACCATGAAAATTCCCGCCGCTGATAACGTCGATCTTGTCACCGTCAACGAAGATCAGCGGATTATCGGTGACGGCATTCAGTTCAAGGTTTAGCAGCCATTCGGCATAAAGAACGGCATCGCGGCACGCCCCATGCACCTGCGGCATGCATCGCAGCGTGTAAGCGTCCTGCACGTTGGTCGGGTCAAAAGCGCGAACAAACTCGCTCCCCTCGAGGATCTTTCTGAGATTGGCGGCGCACTCGATCTGGCGAGGATGCGGGCGCAGGGCGTGTATCCGCTCGTCAAAGGCCGATACCGTGCCGTTCAATGCCTCCAGGCTCAAACAGCCGCTGACATCGGCAAGTTCAGCGAGTTTACGGGCCTTTGCGGTTTCAAGGATTCCGACCGCGGTCATCACGGTCGTGCCGTTGGTCAAGGCGAGGCCCTCTTTTGCCGCAAGCGTCACCGGCGACAGCCCGGCCTTTGCCAACGCCTCGCGGCCGGGCAGTATCTTGCCCTCAAACTCCGCCTCACCCTCGCCGATCAGGACACACGCAAAATGAGCGAGCGGTGCGAGATCGCCGCTGGCGCCGAGACTTCCCTTCTCAGGAATTACAGGATGAACGCCGCGATTGAGACATTCGAGAATAAGTTCGAGAGTTTCCAGCCTGATACCCGAAAACCCACGAGCCAGCGTATTCGCGCGTATCAGCATTATCGCCCGAACCGTCGCGGTGTCGAACGGATCACCGACGCCGACCGCATGGCTCACAACCACATTTCGCTGAAGCTGCTCTACCTCGTCACGGCTGATGATCTTGTCCTTGAATGCCCCAAAACCGGTCGTGATCCCATATGCGACCTCGCCGCGATCAAGAAGGGTCTGGACGGCATTCGCGCAGCGGTTTACCCTCGCCTTTGCCGTATCAGCCAACGCCACGCGCGGCTCACCCGGCCTGGCGTAAGCCACGGCAAGGACTTGCTCGAATGTCAGGCTCTCGCCGTCAATAATGATCTCGGTCATCGCCTTTTTTAAAGACCGTCGGAGTAAGTGAAAAGTGATAGGTGCTAAGTGACAAGTCCTGTCTTTTCACTTCTAAGTTATCACTTTTCACTTATTTCGGATGGTCATGTTCCCCGCCTTAACGACACCGACGAGTTGGTTTGAGCCAAATTCATAAGTGAGCTGTCGATAGTCACCGGCGTCAACCAATAACAGATCGGCAGTCTTGCCGACCTCAACTGAACCGTATGTATGACCAAATCCGATGGCCCATGCTGCATTGATCGTCGCCGCGTTCAAAGCCTCGCTTGGCATCAGTTTCTGATACCGACACACTATCGCCATCGCCATCGGCATCGACGGACACGGAGCGGAGCCGGGATTGTAATCGGTTGTTAGAGCAACCGCACAGCCGGCGTCGATCATTTTGCGCGCGGGCGCGAATTGCGTTTTACCCGCATTGAAATTCTCGGTCGGGATAACGACGCCGATGGTATCGCTCGCCGCCAGCCGAGCAATCTCGTCGTCCGAGATCGCGTCGAGATGGTCGATGGATACGGCACCGAGATCGACGCCGAGATCCGAACCACCGAGATTTGTGAACTGATCAACGTGCGCCTTGATGCCGAATCCGAGGCTGCTTGCCGTTTCGAGAAGTCGCCGCGACTGGTCGAGGTCGAATGCGCTTCTCTCTGTGAAGACATCGCAAAAGAATGGAACGCCTTTCATGGGAAAGTGCGACTGCTCATACCATTTCCACGCCAACAGCAGCATCTCCTCGCAGATCAGCCCGACGTATCCGTCTGCATCATTTTTATATTCCGGTGCGATAGTGTGGGCCGCGAGAAACGTCGGCACGATGTCAATAGAGTGCGTGTTATCAAGTATCTCTATACAAGCGAGCATCTTTAGCTCGGTCTCGGTATCAAGGCCGTAGCCGGTCTTTATTTCGCACGTTGTAGTCCCGTACGCGAGCATCTTGTCGAGTCGCTTCAGGCTTTGCGCGACAACTTCTTCGACAGATGCCGCACGCGTCGCCTTTACCGTCGATAGTATGCCGCCGCCCGCGGCAAGAATTTCGAGATAATCCGCACCCTTGATCTTTAACTCAAACTCGTTGAGCCGGTCACCCGCGTAAACGAGATGCGTATGCGGATCGACAAACCCGGGACAAGCGATGCGGCCCTCCGCATCGATCATCTCGGCCGCAGCAAACTCGCTCAAGATGTCGTTTGACCGCCCGACACCGACAACCTTGCCGTCCGCAATAGCGACAGCGCCATTCTCGACGACGCCGACATCACGCATTGCATCGCCACACTTCGGCTTGCCGCCCGAAGCACAGGTCACTAGCTGCCCGATGTTGTTAATAATGAGGTCGGCGTGCAAAGTGGCTCAGAAACTCTTCTTACCGACCTTATCGTGGTTCTCGTTGGTCAGCATTAACGCGGCGGAGCCGGACCAAGGGATATATTCAACGACGAGCACACCGGCTTTCACCGTGGGATCGGTCTCGGCGAGTGCCCTTGCCTCCTCGACCGTTTTTACGGCAAGAATGAAAAGGCCGCGGAATTTCTTGTTGGGATCACTGAACGGCCCGGCGAGAGCGAGTTTTCCCTCGCCTGCCAGACGGCCCATATTCGCAAAATGTCCTTTGAAAAGCTCCGAGCGAGCTTCGCCGGTAACTTTCCCGTCATTTGGGCCGGTTTTTAAGATCGCCAACACATACGAGCGCATGCCGTAATCATCGGCGCCTGTCTTTTTCGCCAGTTCCGCGTCGTATTTTGGATTCGCAGGCTTTTCAGGCGTCTGAGCGAAACCACAAATGGCGGCCAGGGCACTCATCGCAAGAATGGTAAAAAGACTCTTTGTTCTCCTCATAAACTCCTCAAGAAATGATGTCAGAATGTTACCACGTTTCCCGCCGAAATGATCTTTCGCTATCATAGTCCAGAGGCATATGAAACGAAGCATAAAAGCCCCGACAGGCACCGAACTTACCTGCAAAAACTGGCTCATCGAGGCCGCGTATCGAATGATCCAGAACAATCTCGACGCCGAGGTCGCGTTTGATCCAGATAACCTGATCGTTTACGGCGGCCGGGGCAAGGCGGCGCGGAATTGGGAATGTTTCGACGCGATATTGCGGTCATTAAAGGAGTTGAACGAAGACGAGACCCTTTTGGTTCAATCGGGGAAACCGGTCGGTGTTTTCAAGAGCCACACTGACGCACCGCGCGTCCTGCTGGCAAATTCAAATATCGTCCCACATTGGGCTACGCAGGAGCAGTTTGACCAATACGAACGCGACGGCCTAATGATGTATGGCCAGATGACGGCCGGTTCGTGGATTTACATCGGGACGCAAGGTATTTTGCAGGGCACGTATGAGACGTTTGGTTCACTTGCGCGGCAGCATGGTTGGGGTTCGCTCGCAGGCAAACTTGTCCTGACGGCGGGCCTCGGTGAAATGGGTGGAGCACAAGCACAGGCGATCACATTCAACGGCGGTGTCGGCCTTCTCGTCGATGTCGATCCATGGCGGATCGAAAGGCGTTTGCAATTGAAGCAGGTCGATGTCGCAGCAACCGATCTTGACGACGCGATCGCACAAGCAAAGGCTGCTGTCGTGGCGAAAGAAGCAAAGTCGATCGCGCTTTGCGGCAATGCCGCTGAGGTCCATTGGCAGTTGCTTGAACGCGGTATCGCGCCCGATGTCGTGACCGACCAGACAAGTGCTCACGATGTGTTGATGGGCTACATTCCTGTCGGTTATTCGGTTGCCGAAGCGGCGGAATTTCGTGAACGAGATCAAGCGGCCTATGAACAAGCTGCGATGGACTCGATGGGGAAACACGTCGAGGCAATGCTCGAGTTTCAACGACGTGGTGCGATCGTTTTTGATTACGGTAATAATTTAAGACAACGGGCGTTGGATAACGGCGTCGCAAATGCATTCGATTATCCAGGCTTTGTGCCCGCCTACATCCGGCCGCTGTTTTGTGAGGGCAAAGGGCCGTTTCGGTGGGTTGCTCTGTCGGGCGACAAAGAAGACATCTACAAGACCGACGAAGCGATCATGAATCTCTTCCCTGACAACGATCATCTCGCCCGCTGGCTGACGATGGCGCAGGAACAAGTTGAGTTTCAGGGCCTTCCCGCTCGTATCTGCTGGCTCGGCTACGGCGAGCGTGCCAAGGCCGGTTTGAAACTAAATGAAATGGTCGCCAGCGGCGAGCTAAAGGCCCCGATCGTCATCGGCCGCGATCACCTCGACTGCGGCAGCGTCGCCTCGCCCAACCGCGAGACCGAGGCGATGAAGGACGGCTCTGACGCCATTGCCGATTGGGTCTATCTAAACGCCATGATCAACGTCGCCGGCGGTGCGACCTGGGTCTCGCTCCACCACGGCGGCGGCGTCGGTATTGGCTATTCACTCCACGCCGGTCAGGTCATCGTCGCCGACGGCACCCCCGAAGCCGCCGCTCGGATAGAGAGAGTTTTAACTACAGATCCGGGAATGGGCATCATTCGCCACGCCGATGCGGGTTACAAGGAAGCAATCGAGTCGGCTGAGAGGAATGGTGTTAAGATACCGATGAATATAGCTACACAGAAATGACCATCGATATTGACCTGCTTGATACCGAATCTGCCCAGGAAGCAATTGTTGCAGTTAGCGAAATTGCTGCGGCTAACGGGGTCGACTGGGCCTTGGTCGGCGGGATTGCCGTGGCACTTTATGGCGGCGACCGAAATACCAAAGATATCGATGTGATCGCAAATAAATTGCTGCCGCTCGACAGCGAAGGAAAACTCAGGCAAGGCGGCGAGCGTTATAGTATCAAAGCCGCGAAACGCGATGTGTATGTTGACTGGATCCTGCGTAACGATGCTTTCAAAAAACTCTTCGAGATCGCTCTGAGTGAAGCCGTCAAGATCAACGGCGTGCCGGTGGTGACACCCGAATGGCTCGTGATACTCAAATTCATTGCCGGACGATTCAAGGATCAGGAAGATGCTGTTTTTTTGCTAAGCCAAAAGGGACTTGTGGACCGCAAATCAATCAAAGAAAAGATCATCAAACACGTCGGCCGCGAAGCGTGGGGCCTCGCCCGTCACGGCTATGAACGTTGGTACGAAATGGCCGACGGCAGAACCCGTGAAAACGAACGTAACGAATCGGAAGGCTACATCGATTCTTAGGCCGGAAGAGTATCGTCGCTGACGCCGATGCGAGGCTGGATGTCGCTCCGCCGCGCGTCTAGGCGCAATACTTCGCTGTGATCTGCCGGAAATGATATCCCATCGCCGCGAGCGTCAGGCCGTGAGCGAAGTCGCGGGGGTGAAAGCGGATCAGTTTGTAGAAGTAATTCCAGAACTGCTTACGTTCCCCGTCGCGCACTCCGAGCGTCATAACGATCCTATAGAACGCTTTTAGATCCTGCACCAGCGTCGATTGGCGAGGCTCGACCCGATTTCGGTGAAACCGCGAGAGGCAATCGAGCGAACGGGCGTAATATTGCCGTGGGCCGTAAATGTTCTTGAGGACTGTCTGAAAGCCTTCGACCAGACGGTCGCGGTTCATCTTGGGAACGAAATTTAGTGAGCAATCGGTATTATTTCCTGAGTGATAACCGTTAAGCCGGCCTTCCTTTTCAAGCCTGCGCCAAAGCTGTGTGTCGGGCAGGGCCGACAACAGGCCGACCATCGCCAGCGGTATCGCACTCTCGCGAATGAAGTTGATCTGCCGTTCGAAAATGTCCTCAGGGTCGCTGTCAAAGCCGACGATAAAGCCCGCCATGACCTCCATCCCATAGCTCTGTATCTTGTGGATCGAATCGATCAGGCCGCGGCGCGTGTTCTGCCCTTTTTGAGCTTCTTTTAGGCTCTCCTCGACCGGCGTCTCGATCCCGACGAATACGCGTCGGAATCCGGCCTCCTTCATTTGCTGCAGCAATGCATCATCCTCCGCCAGGTTCACGCTCGCTTCGGTAATGAACGAGAATGGAAACTCATTCGCCCGTGACCATTCGACCAGGTCGGGCATGAAGAGCCGGACGTTCTTCTTGTTGCCGATAAAATTGTCGTCAACGATAAAGACCAGCCCGCGCCAGCCCTCAGCATGTAGAGCATCGAGTTCGGCGATCATCTGGTGATTGGTCTTTGTTCGCGGAACGCGGCCGTAGATCTCGATAATGTCGCAAAACTCGCAGTTGAACGGACAGCCGCGCGAATACTGCAGATTCATCGCGCTGTATTTGCTCATATCGATTAGGCTGAAGTCGGGCGCCGGCGTCTCGTGCAGCGACGGACGCTCACCGGCCTTATACACTTTCTCGGGAATTCCAAGCTCAAGGTCGCGAATGAATTCGGGTAGTGTTTCCTCAGCCTCGCCGATAAAGATGTGATCGGCGTCAGGCAGGCTCTCTGAACTGGTCGAAACATACGGCCCGCCAACCACGATCCGCTTGCCAAGTGCGCGAGCGCGGCGGACTACGTCTTCAAGTGAAACATTCTGGACGATCATCGCGCTCAAGAAAACCATATCGGCCCACTCGATATCGGCATCGCTGAGTTCCTCGACATTCGTATCGACGAGACGCTTTTCCCATTCAGCCGGAAGCATTGACGAAACGGTCATCAACCCAAGCGGCGGAAACGCAGCCTGCTTTCCCTCGAATGCTAGCGCGTGTTTGAAACTCCAATATGTGTCGGGAAACTCTGGATAGACAAGAAGGACTCTCATAGGCTGACGGTACTCCTATCACGCTTCTCGCGCAATGGGTTTTGCAAAGTGTTACAAAACTAATACAGGGAGGTTATTGGCTTTGTACGCCGGCGCACATCCCGGTCGTTTTTTTGTTCAACTACTTTCCCGGCTTTTCGGGATATTCCTTGATGTACTTCTCAAACGTCTTCTTGTCGGGATGGTCAGCAACCTTTGTCGAAAAGGCCTTGTATTCCGCCGCCGCTAAGTGCTTTGCACCGGCAAGGTCGTAGAGTCGCGCTTTGAGCAGATGGCATTCGGCCATGCCGACGGGATCGAGAGAGAGTGCCTTATCAAGGGAAGCCAGGCCGAGTGTTCCCTGCTTGTTCTGCAGATAGGCCTCGCCGAGCAGGCGATAGGTGCGCGCCGATTCAGGGTCGGTCTTGATCGCTTCCTGAAAAAGTACGATAGCTGCCGGATAATATTTCTGAACGGCGGCAACCGTCCCCAGGTTGATCAGGGCGGGCGTATAATCGCCGCGAATCTCTAATGCGCGCCGAAACGCCGTCTCTGCCTCCTTGAGCCGATTGTCCGCGAGATAAAGCGAGCCAAGCTTAGACCAGGCAATGAAATCGTCACGGTCGATCGCGACGATCTCCTTGACGGCAGCGATGGCGTCGTCGGTTCGTCCATCAGCCTCAGCCTCGCCGGTCTTGCGATAAAGCGCCGTCGTGCGCTCATTCGGCGGGCGATAGAACTTTGCCGAGATCACGCCCGGAGGTTCCTGCGGTTGACGGACTTCGAGTTCGAAATCTTCACGATGATGCGAGGGCCCGATCGACGAAACGACGCGGCGGGCCGTTTCCGTTCCCTCGACCTCTACGATCAGCGTCCCACCGAGCGAGCTTCGGCGAAAACAATAATTCCCTCGTCGATCAACGGTGATGCGCCGGTTGACCTGCTGCGGATCGATGAAATTAACTGTTACGGACGGAAATTTTGAGTTCGGTTCGACACCTTTCACAACGACGCGGCCAAAGACATAGGGCGTCTTTAACAGTTGAAAATCGAGCGTTGGCGTGTACCCAAATTCCCTACAAATATCATCGACCTGCGCCGCGGCACCGGCCCCTAAGAGCAGGACGCCGAGTATCGCGCGTGAGATGTAACGCAGCATTAAAGTCATGATAGCCACGCGTTGCGGTGCAATTCGAACCCGTCAGCGGTAACGGTTCTTATAATCATCCGCCATCGGACGCGCTTTGTCACATTCGCCGCGTTGTGCCACGACGGCTATTTCTAAGATCGACTGGAATCGGCCAACATTCTTCGACCGTTTGGCGGCATCCCGTTCGGCTTGCGCCCAGTTAAAAACGTCTCGACAGGCCGCCGGGTCAAACTGCACCTTCGGATTCCGAGCCTGTCCGAGCGCAGCATCGTAAACCTCGATGCTGTAATATCCGACAGCGATCACGCCGCTCGTCGGTTCGGCCCCTTTATAGATCAAGGCGAGTGTCCTGATGCCGCCAAAGTACTCAACGAGCTTTCCATCCTTCGTCTTGCCTTTTTCTTCGGCCTCGTTCGACAGCGACAGAGAACGAACCATTGCCGAGCGAGTGACCGCGCGCGCAAACCGGCGCTCGATACGATCTACAACGCCGTCCGAGCGATACTCCACAAAGATCTGCCCGGAAACGCCGTCAACACTGTATTCAAAAACTCTCTGATCCGTCGTCGCGACCGGCGAACCGAAAATCCCCTCGGCCTGATCACGAGTACTCAACCCGGGCTGAATGCCCATATAGGTGCTGTCGGCAAAGACCGCAATTGCCTGCCCGACGAGCAGAACAGCCAAAACACTCGATGTTTGAGCGAAACGGATCATTAGATCAAGGATAGTTCGGACAAATGATGCGCAAATAAAGCAATGCCGTCGCTATGGGACGACGGCACAAAGCGACGGGCGCCATTTCAACCGGTAATGACTCACTGCGTCGTGGCCTCCTTTTTACATCCCGAAACGCTCGCATCCCAGAGGCCATACCACTTATCGTCGGACCATTTGCCCTTCATACCGATGCCGAGAGGAAAGATCCGTGTTTCGCTTATTCCTTTACAGAGATCCTGCTGCGCCAGGTCGAGGGTCAGTCTCGCATCGGATAGACGCATATAGGTCGCCGGCGGTGCCTTGCAGCCTCGCGGGCCGCCGCCGGTGAAGTCGCAACTCATCTTGCCCTTGATGTCGTCCTCAGAACCCACAAACAGACCGCCTGATGCATTTGTTATCACATACACGGCGTAACGCGCCACCTTGACCTGACCGGTATTCTTCTTAATATCGTCCGGAACTTCGTCGGTCGGCGTTTCATCCTTCGGCGGCTTAACCCTAGGTTTCGGATCCTTCACCGTCGGCGGGTTGGGCTTATCCTCAAGTTCGCCGTCCAGGTCATCGATATCACCAAGTTCGTCAGACGGCTTTGTTCCTGGTTTCGTGTTCGGTTTTGCAGGATTGTTCTTGTCCTCGTTGAGAATATCGTCCAATTCCTTGTCCGGATCGTCCTTAGGTGGTTTGGTCCGCTTGGGTGTCGGTGACGGTTTGCCTTCCAACTCAAGTTCCTCATCCAGATCATCGATATCGCCGAGATCGTCCGCCGGTTTTGTTCCGGGTTTTGCGTTCGGCTTTGCAGGATTGTTCTTGTCCTCGTTGAGGATATCGTCCAATTCCTTGTCCGGGTCGTCTTTTGGCGGTTTCGTCCGCTTGGGTGTTGGTGTCGGCTTGGCGTCGGCTGCAGCACCGTCCCCGACATTATCTGATGCGAACAAAAGCGATGCTAAGAACAGTGCCGTGATCGCTAACAAAACGAAATGTGAAACTTTAGTGATGCTCATAACTGCTCCTTT
>JAGOWF010000201.1 GCA_018060305.1 Pyrinomonadaceae bacterium | reverse complement strand
GCCGCGTTAACTAGACCGTTGCGTTAGATCTGAGGCGACGTCTTTTGCCGACGAGGTATGGAAGGCCGGCCAGGACGTCGAGCAAGCAAAGGAGCTTGTTGGGAATGAATACAAGTGTTTGCCGTATGCTCTGTTTTTTTAGATAGATCCCGAACACGCCGATCACGGCCAGCAGCAAACAGACGACTGTCCCATACGCCGGTAGCACGAGCGAAGCCCCGAGAAGAGCGAACCATGCAACCATCAGGATAGTCGTCCGTAGGCGGAGCCAGCAGAAGGCGAACCCGTTGCCTGCTCGATGGGCAACAGCGATCGTCCGCGTGATCTCGCCCAGCCTGCCCGACACGACGTCGCGCTTGAAGGTCGAGAGCAGGCTGGTAAATGTCTGACAATGATATGCCCTCGTATGGCAGGCCATCGGCACGGGCAGGATGTTCAGCTTCCATCCCGCATGGACGAGGCGCAGGCCGAGTTCGGCTTCTTCTTCCATCGCAAGCTGAGGGTCAAACGATCCACACTCCATTAGTGCACTGCGCCGATAGAAACAGCACGGCCCACGGAGCCATTTCACATTGATGACGTCATCATATCGGTCCTCAACGCCGTCAAGCTGCTCGCCGTTCTCGTTTAGGTCATCAATGCGTCCGTTGACGCCCGCAACTTGCGGTTCGGCACGGAAATGTTCTATTGCCCGTCTTAAAAAGCCCTTGTAAACCAACGTGTCCGCATCGATGAACAGGACGAATTCGCCCATTGCGTGCTTAGAACCGACAAAGCGGCCCGCAGACGGAGAAAGTCTCCTGCTCGGATCCAGCGACATTACCCGAACACCCATTGAGGAAACGATCTCGGCCGTTCTGTCCGTAGAAGCCGAATCGACAAAGATCACCTCAGCTCCGCCGATCTCCGAAGCTGCTACTTGCGCGGCGGTAATGCACTTGGCAATGCACCGCTCCTCGTTACGGCCAATTATGACGATGGACAACTCGCCTTTCATAGATCGAAAACTTTTCGGGCAAGCGCCCATCGCACTTTTTTTGCGATTGCTGCAACGCCCGATGGAATCACCTCTTTGGCTACTGCCCGGAGTCGGAATGTGGCGGCGCTCAGGCCGACGGCCAGTCGCGCCGCAAGGGTATCGCGTGACAGAGCCAGGTTTAAGAGCTGCTCTGTCTTGTTGGCCCAATCAAACTTGTAGGCCTCGTCACCCCGAAGAAAGTCATAGACGGCGATCCCGCGGTCGATCGAGTTCCGGATCGAAAGACCAGTAAGCACCATGCCAACGCTGCGATCTGCCCAATCGGGGTCAAAACCCGTGTTGTAGTAGTAAAAGGTGCGGCCGTCGTCAAAACCGTAGATCGATGCCCGGCATTCGCCGTCGGCCCATAGTTCGTCGAATCGCAGCAGGCCCGTCGTTACCATCCGCGAAACCACATTGCGATGAAACGCGACGAGTTCGGGGCGGCCGCTCAACTCCGAGCCGCGGGAGTTCCAGCGCCTCTTGTGAAGCGATAGAAATCGCTCAAACGCGGCGCAAAGAGCGTCGGGTGATGTAACTGACCGGAACTCAAAACCGGATAGTTTTTCGAGTTGCTTCAAACGGCGTCGAAAATTCGATGACCTACGGCTTTGCCCGAGCACATCTTTCCAACCGCCGGACAGATCGATCTGCGGACAAACGTAGGCCGGCAGCTCTGAATACCTCGGAATGCGAGACGTTCTCAGTTGTGCCGCGATCGACGAATCAGTTGAGACATTGTCGAGTCGGAGGAGATCAAATTTCCTGCTATCGTCCGATAGATATTGGATCATGGCGGCGGCGACCTCCATCCTATCTCCAGGCCGAACGATGATATCCAGGTAGTCGGCTCCGCCGGCACCTGCTCCAATGAAGGCGAGGTGCGTGCCGAGCAGATCACGCCTGAAACTGCGAAGTGGCAACAGCCCGATCAGCCGACCGTCGCGATGGGCCTTCAGGATAACCGGCCGGCCACCGCTACCAAAAGCCCTGTTCCACGCCGACATCCATTCCCACGCGAGGAAGGGGGCGCATTTCGATCCTGTAAATAGTGCCGTCCACTCATCCCGCAGCTCAGCAAGCGCGTCCTCACGGGTGTCGACCTCTACTGAAATTGCATCCATAAGAATAGACTCGCGACCCTCGGATAACTTTCCTTCATCGCTCGCAGACGGCCTATAACGGCAAATTTCCACGTCCAGACGATCTTGCCTATGACGCCAGGCCGAAAAATATATAATGCGATGTGGTCCCGCTCTCCGGTCGCCCATACCCGCTTGTTAGCGGTTGACGGGCTTAGGAAGTCGATCTCGGCCAGGCCATCCACGATGCAGTCATCAAAGAGCTTTCTAAAGAGCAGATTTCCTGGGGAATACTTCGCAAACGACTCGTCATACGATGTCTTCCAGTGGAACATCGTCGAGCCGCCACGGATGTTTACACTCATTGCGATCGTTCGGCCGTCGAGTCTCAATTCGTACACGTACAGCCGCCCATTTTTCGCCGCATCTCGGGCGAGATCGTGATGCAGCGATGCGGCCCTCGGGTCGAGGATCGCCGCCGTGCCGCCGTTCCCTTTCCAGCCCATCTGTTCGAGTTTTAGGTAGCGATGAATCATCGTCGCGGAATATTCGCGGGTTAGCAAGAATTCGACCTCGCCGATCTCATTCAGCCGTCGCACTCGCCGTGCCATCTCTTTTCCAAAATGTTTTCGCGAACCGGCAAAGAAATTGTCCGCGTCCGCCCGCGGTGGCAGGGTGATAAATGGAGCAGCGTCCATCTGCCAAACACCGGTCGGGTGCCGATCGGCTTGTGCACGCTTGACGAGATCGGTCAGCCAACTGTCCCTTTTAATGAGTCTTGTTTCAAACGCATCCCAGCGATCGAGCTTTTGCAGTGCCGTCCATAACGCATCGACGATCTCCGGCCTCTCACTTTCGTCGTCTGAGTGCACGAGATCGAATCGCGGCGTGTTGAGGTCGAAGACGCCTTGCAGAGCGGCCACGCGCAGGCCGTGGATCGTCGCTTTTCGCGCGACCAGCGGCAGGACGGCTCGTAGGCTGCCATCGCGACGGACGGTCAACAGACGCACCTCGATTCGAAAGTTCCGGACGAGTGCGTTGAACCATTCGGGCCTGAGAAAAGGGTCCTGACACTCGGCGCGGTCACACAGCGCGGCCCATTCCGAGGCCAGTTCCGTTATGACCTCGACGCCGCCGGACAGTATTCGTACCGTGTACATCTAATTAGCCGAATCTAAGTTCATTCGCCGGCGAGACCGTGTCATCAAGCCCACGTGTCCTAAGGCGCGCGAGTTGGAGTGCAACCAGAATCAGAAAGAGCGGATTCAGATAGACATAACGCTTCCATAACCGTCGGGGCTCCTGGACGAGCCGATAGAGCCACTCAAACCCACGGTCCTGCAGCCATGCCGGAGCCTGCGAGACAGTTCCGGCGTGAAAATCGAAAGCTGCCCCAACAGCCATCAGCGGCATAGGAATAACCTCACGGTTCTCAAAAACCCACGTCTCCTGCCTCGGACATCCAAGTCCGACTAAAACGATCGACGCTCCGCTATCGACGATAGTTTTGGCGATCTCTGTCTGCTCCTCAGCACTGACCTGACGAAACCGCGATGGCTCGCTGCCCGCGATCCGCAGGTTTGGAAACTGTGCTTTTAGAGCCTCGACAAACTTATCGAGAACGGGCCCTTGGCTTCCGTAAAGATATAGCCCGAGATCCTCTTCAGCGGCGCGGCGACAGACCCTTAACGTAAGTTCCGGCCCGTAGACACGATCGGGAAGCTTGACGCCGTAAAGCCACTTCATCGCCCAACGGACAGGCTGTCCGTCCGGCACGACAAGATCGAGTCCGTTCAAACGGTGGCGATGGACCGCATCCATTGCACCGGTCATTACGCCATGCACTGCTAATGCGCTTACGGCAAATGGGCTAAGGGCCTGTGCCGCGCTAATTATCTGTTCGACGGCGGTGTCATAATCCACCGCGTCGACCCCGACACCAAGCACGTTTTGTTTGCCATGGTCGATCATCCTGTTTAGGCGAAGGCGAGTTGGTATTTCTCTTCGCGGATGAGTTTTTCGCGCGTGGCCTCCACGATCTCATTGATCGTCGCCGTAAGATCGTACTTGTGTTCCCAGTCGGGAAAATCTTGCTGAAAGCGCCGAACATCGCTGATCCACCAGATGTGATCTCCCTCGCGATTCTCATCGATCACCGAGAATGACAGTGGTCGGCCTGTGGCTCGTTCTGCGATATCTATGGCCTCAAGCACCGAACAGTTGCTGAAGCGTCCGCCGCCCATGTTGTAAACTGCGCCTGGCCGGGGTGCCTGACAAAACTGCCAGAATGCATGTACGAGATCGTTCGAATGTATGTTGTCCCTTACTTGTTTCCCTTTGTATCCGAAGATGGTGTAGTGATTGCCGTAAACGACGCACTTGACCAAATAAGCGAGGAAACCGTGAAGCATCGCACCCGAGTGGGCGGGCCCCGTGAGGCAGCCACCGCGAAAGACGCCCGTGTTTAATCCAAAATAGCGGCCGTATTCCTGAACCATTACATCGGCGGCCACTTTGCTCGCACCAAAAACGCTGTGCTTCGAGCCGTCGATCGACATCGATTCGTCGATACCAAACTCGAAAAACGGATGCGCCTCGTCGATCTCCCAGCGGGTCTCGCGTTCAACCAACGGCAGTGAGTTCGGCGTGTCACCGTAGACTTTGTTCGTCGAGGTAAAGATAAAAGGCGCGTGAGGGCAAAATTCACGAACCGCGTCGAGCAGGATCAAGGTGCCCGTGGCGTTGATGCTAAAATCTGTCATCGGCTCCTTCGCCGCCCAATCGTGACTCGGCTGAGCCGCGGTATGGATAACCACGCCGATGTCGTTGCGATAGCGGCGAAAGATCTTTTTCATCGCCTCCTGATTGCGAATGTCCTCGCGATAATACCGAAAGTTGGGAAGCGTGCGTCGAAGTTCCTTTGTATTCCAGTCGACAGAGCCGTCAAGTCCAAAGAAATACTGCCGCATGTTGTTGTCGATCCCGACAACATCAAACCCGAGTCCGTGAAAGAACTTCGCTGCTTCACTGCCGATCAATCCGGAGCAACCCGTAATGATAGCTATACTCATATGTGGTGTTGTAACCTGTCCTTAGAGAGTCATAAAAAGGGTCAAATTCCAGATTTATAGGGCGGCGGGAACCGGCGTGATTTTTCGGCGCAATATGATCCGATCCTGGAAGCGAGCGGGAACGCTATACGATCCGTATCGCTAAGCGGTATCGACCCTTGAGCGGTTAGCGCTAGTCTTAGCAGCCGAACGAAAGCAATAGGAAGATCAACAACGCCACTACCGTCAGCAGGGTTGCCCAGGTCAAACGCG
>JAGOWF010000019.1 GCA_018060305.1 Pyrinomonadaceae bacterium | reverse complement strand
GTATCAGCACGCCGAAACCGGTCCGCGAACTAGCCCTAAATGTGGCCCCGCACGAGATCAGATCGATCGCAATAACGATGTCAGCCCCCATGGCCCGCACGGCCTCGACGGGCAGGGGCGAGACAACGCCACCGTCAATGAGCATCCGGCCAAGCTCATCGCGGACGGGCGAGAAGATGCCCGGCACGGCACAGCTTGAACGGACGGCCGTAATGAGATCGCCCGTTTTGCTCAGCAAAACCGATGAATTTGTGCCGAGATCAAATGCGATTGCTGCGAACGGTATCTTCACATCCTCTAGCCTGTCAACCGGGAGGTGATGCCGCAAAAATCTGTCCATTGGGGCATTCGAGAGCAGCCCGCCGATCGGCAGCGACGGACGGACGAGGTCGCGCCAGCGGGTGGCGGCGGCCATTTTCTCGATTTCGCCGACAGACATCCCGGCGGCGAGGGCTCCACCGACGACCGAGCCGGCTGATGTCCCGGCGATCAGATCGATAGGCACCTGGTGCTCGGCCAGCACCTTAAGTGCGCCAACGTGAGCAAATCCCCGCGCTCCACCACCTGACAATGCCAGACCGATCTTCATAGTTAGTGACTTTCGTGGGCCAACCCTTTTTGATTTTAACTATTCTGTATGAAAAACTTAAAACCCGACGATGACCCCTCAGGAATCGATAATGTTCAGCCAAGACGCGCCCGCCTTAACTGTGTGCGACGCGTGTCCCGTCTGTGCGCGTCATGTGACGGACGCCCTTGTGCCGCTCGACCAGATGCCGGACGACCTGCAAAAGCTCATCCGCGCGAATGCTAACGATTCCGGCGACCTCAATGAGGTGTGCGGCCGATGTGCGCAACTTTTTGAGAGAGCAAAAGACCAGATAATCAAGGATGCTGCGGTTCAGAAGGACGGTTCGCATGTGCTCTCAACGCCGCTCAGGCTCGATGCCGATCCGGCATTCACGGGTAAAGGCGTGACCATCGCGTTTCTCGACTCAGGCTTTTATCCACACGTCGATCTCACGACGCCTGTCAACCGCATTGTTGCGTACCGCAACCTGCTCGACGCCGACGGCGATATGTCGTCGCTGCTCGAACCTGACGTCGCGAGCTGGCACGGAATGATGACCTCAGTCGTAGCTGCCGGCAACGGCTCCCTGTCAAACGGTTTCTATCGAGGCATCGCGCCCGACGCCGAGGTCGTGCTGGTCAAATTAGCAAAAACCGGCCGCATTACCGATCAGAATATTCAGGACGGCTTGACATGGGTCCTCGAAAACCGTGAACGCTATAACATTCGCATTGTCAATATTTCCGCCGGCGGCGATGACGAGGCCAGCTACCTGCACGACCCGCTGTCACAGGTCGTCGAGGGATGCTCGGCCGCGGGGATCACGGTGGTTTGCGCCGTGGGAAATTCGGGCCATATGCCCGGCCACCCTGTCGTGCCGCCGGCTAGCTCTCCATCCTGCATCGCGGTCGGTGGCCTTGATGATAACAACTCTATAAATAGGGCTCGCCGCGGCATGTATCGCTCGTCTTACGGCCCGACGATCGACGGCCTGCAAAAGCCCGAGGTCATAGCGTCGTCGATCTGGATCCCTGCCCCGATATTGCCAAACACGCCCACCGCGCAACAGGCCGAACTGCTCGAAACACTCGACAAAAGCAACGACGACGAGCTTTATGAGATCATTCGCGAAAACCCCGGCGTCGATCCGGAACTGGATGCCGCGCTCGACCGTCCCGTTCACAGCATCAGGCAGATAATCACGCTCAAAATTCGGCGTGAGAACGTGATTACCAAAAACTACAAATATGTTGATGGCACGTCGTTCTCGGCCCCGATAGTATCATCTGTAGCCGCGCAACTGCTGGAGGCAGACCCTTCGTTAACGCCGTCCGAGATCAAGCACATACTCATCTCAACCGCCGAACGGCTCCCGCACTACGAGGTTGACCGCCAGGGCTGGGGCGTGATCGACCCTCGCAAAGCCGTGGAGTTGGCATCGGCCAGAATTGAAAGTTGAGAATTGAGAATTCAGGCGTCGCCGGCCTCTACGGTCGGCAACTTTTGGTGGTTTTGATCGGTGCAACGAGAATCGCTTTCAACTCAAGACCATCCTTTATCATGGACTCGGCCTGGGACTTGGTCCGAACGAAGAAACTGCTTTGACAATATTTATTCTCTAGATTCCGACGCCAGATGCTTATACGCCAGAATGATCCTCAGAGCGAACGCTCATGACTTGGTCTTAGCTACGTTCTCCTTCGGCACAAGAATTCTCCATTCTCAATTCTCCATTTTCCATTCTCAATTATTCTGGCCTGTTGACTGCCGGCGGTCTCGGGCCGGTTCGCGGCGTTGACGCTGCTCGCGGTGTCGGCGACGCACCCGGCCTCGGCGTATTTGATGGTGTGCGCACGGGCGTCGGTGACGGCGGCGTTTCCGGCGAGGGCGTTGGTATCGGTGACACACGCGGCGTCGGCGATGGGCGCGTGTTCGCGTTAAGGTTGAAATTGAGATTGGTATTGAGATTCGAATTAAAATTCGCATTCATATTGAAGTTAAAATTCGAATCAAAATTCGCGTTCAGGTTCGCATTCGGTGCGTTCGTATTGACGTTTACGTTCATCGGGGCGTCGCCTTGCAGCAGCCAGAACATGAACGCACCGCAGCCGAGAACAAAAACCGTCCCGAGGATGGTCAGAACAACCGTCTTGGCCGTATTCGCAGGTGGCGGTGGGGGCGGATAGTACGTGGTAGCCGGACGCTGCCTGACCTGCTGGTCGCGCGCTGACGCGGAGGTCGGTATCACGATCCTCTCACCGCTGCCGGGCTCGCCCATAGCCGCGTCGGGCCGACGCCGGATGACGGTTTCCTGGCCAAGGTCATCTTCCTCTTCACTCGGTATTGCGACGAACGTCGGCGGGTCGCCGTCGATCAGTTCTGTGCCGTCCTTCGTGCAATATTTGATGACGTCTTCGTCAAAACGCGTGTTGCAAACGGGGCAATATCTCATAGTTGTTCAGCGAGAGCGGAAACGAGTCATTCTACCACGAAACGCCGCCGTCATTCCCTAAACCCGACCGCCGTCCAAAACGATGTCGTGCTAAACGAAATCTCGCGCAATCCGCACCGACGCATCATCGCCTCGATCTCAGCCTTTGAGAAACGTTTTTCGAGCCGAGTGCCAAAGCGGTCCAATGCATCGTTGCGCATCACATAAAAACTATTATGCCGGTATTGCGAAAGCGGAAAGCTCGCGACATCTACGCCCATTCTTTCGAGCATTGCCGCAATGCGAGCCACCGGCCAATAGAGCACTAATGCGAGCATCTGGCTGATCGCGTATCGAATACCGTGCGGCAGTCGACACACCAGGCCGCGGAGCGCGTCGCTGATGCGCCAGATCAGGCGAAACCATGCCGGGCGATTGTCAAAATTGTAATAAAGATAGACGAGGAAGGGCGCGCCGCGTTTGAGCTTTGCGACGCACCCACGCATGCCCGCCTCGGTATCGGGAATGTGATGCAGCACGCCGAGACTGTAGCCAAAGTCGCACGATGCGTGGTCAAGCGGTATGTTGTCGGCACCTGCAAGGGCGAACTCGACATTTGTCGCACTCGCAAGATTGCGACGTGCGACGTTCAGAGCGTCTTCGCTCGGATCAAACAAATAAAGTTTACCGACACGCAGCGCGACCAGCCTTGCCCATCGCCCACTGCCGCAGCCAAGATCAAACCCGACGGCATTGTCAGCCAAACGGCCCCACGGAAAGATGCTGAAATAGTTATCAAACATCCGCCCGAGCTCTTCATCGCTCAGCGCCGACTGGTCAAACCGCGACCATTCGTCACCAAAGCCGGCAACCACCTCACTGTCGATATTTCCTTCCTTAAGGGAACCGTTCATTCTAACTCGGCGTTCTCAGACAGACTCCGCGGCCTCCGCGTGGAACTCGACGTCCGCCGGATGCCACGCGGATAACGCGGAGTATTTTCGCAGAGAACGCAGAAACGAGCGAGGCCTACCGATCAATAAACCGCTGATACCACAGCTCGAGCATCAACAGAGTCCATATCTGGAATGCGTGATCGTGCTGGCCGCCGGTATGCTCGTCCACATATCGCCGCATCATTTCAGGACGGATGATGCCGCGATTCAGGCTTTTTTCGGACAACAGGACGCCGCAGACAAAATCCTTCATCTCGCCTCGAAACCATCGGCCTATGGGCACGCCAAAGCCCATCTTGCGGCGATAGATGACCTCGGACGGCACGAGGCGTGCGGCAACCTTCTTCAGTAAATACTTCGTCCGCAGCCGGTTCATCTTGATGCTTTCTGGCAGACTCGCGGCAAACTCGATCAGCTTGTGATCGAGAAATGGCGAGCGGGCCTCGAGCGAATTTGCCATCGACGCGATATCGACCTTTACGAGCAAGTCGTTTGGCAGATACGTCATCTGGTCGGTCAGCAGCGTCGCATCAAGAACGCCCGAGCCATTTGCTCGGTCAAACCAGTCGTCGAGAAAATGAGAAGTCCGCTGGCCGACAACAGCGTGAGAAAACTCATCAGTATAAAGCGCGGGCTTTACGGCCGGCTTAAAGGTGGACATCCAGCGGAAATACCGTTCTTTTCGGCCCTCATTCGCCGACGTGAAAAATCGCTGAACATCGCGAATGCGTGTCTTCCTTAGCTCTGACGACGGCAGCAGATTGACCGGCCCTTCGATCAGGAATTTTCGCACGGGCCGCGGAATGCGGCGATACATATCCGCGAGTTCCATTGCCATGTAACGCTCGTAGCCGGCGAAACTCTCATCACCGCCGTCGCCGTTGAGCGCGACCGTGACGTGTTGTCGGGTCTCTTTCGAGACGTAATACGTCGGTATCGCGCTTGAGTCCGCATACGGCTCGCCGTAGTGCTCGATGAGCGTCGGCAGCACCTCAAGCGCGTTCGGGCGGACAATGAACTCGTGATACTCGGCCCCAACATGCTCCGCCACGCGGCGGGCATACTTGAGTTCGCTGAAATCTTCCTCTTCAAAACCGATCGAAAAAGTCTTGACAGGCTTGTCGCTCTCTTGCGCCATCAAAGCGACGACCGTCGATGAATCAACGCCACCCGAGAGAAATGCTCCGAGCGGCACCTCTGAAATCATCCTGAGCCGGGTAGATTCGCGCAGGATGCGCGTCGTTTCTTCGATGGCCTCTTCCTCAGTGATCTTTATCTTCCTGGAGAAATCGGGCAGCCAATAACGTTTTGTCTCGATGCGTCCGTCCTTCCATTTGAGCCAATGGCCCGGCTCGAGTTTTCTGATAGCCCTAAACGCCGTCTGCGGCGCCGGCACGCACAGATACGACATATAGCTGTCGATGGCCTCGTGATCGACATCGCGCGAGACGGCCGGATGTTCAAGTAATGCCGTAAACTCAGAACCAAAGATCAGGTCACCGTTTGATTGATGTGAATACAGGATCGGCTTCTTGCCGACGCGGTCGCGGGCAAGAAATAGCGAGTTATCACGTGCGTCCCATATCGCAAACGCGAACATGCCGCGCAGATGCTGCAGGCAATCGGGGCCGTGCTCGTCATACAAGACAACGACGGCCTCGGTATCGCTTTTTGTGCGGAGCTTGTGGCCGCGCTCGATCAGGCCTTCGCGAAGCTCCTGATAGTTGTAGATCTCGCCGTTAAAGACGATCGCTTTCGTTCGGTCGGCGTTATAGATCGGCTGCTGGCCGCTGGCGAGGTCGATGATCGACAGCCGGCGCATCGCGAGGCCGACATTTTCATGAATGAAGTACCCGTCCTCGTCCGGACCGCGATGCAATATCGCGCGGTTCATCCGCTCAAGCAGGGAGCGGTCAACGGGCGAGCCGTTTGCGTTCACATATCCGGTAATGCCGCACATCCTAAGTTCTCTGGGCGAGTCCGCGAAGCTGAGCGTTAACCCGCCGCTGCGCGTCAGCACGAATCATACGCTCATTCTCACGCCTTTCCCGATAAACGGTCCACCCGACGCCGACAAGTATGAACAAAAACACCTGTATCTGTGCTCGCTGGCGATATGCCGTACCGACATTGCCCTGTGAGATGGAATACGCGAGCGTCAGCAGCAGGCTAAAGATCAGCACCGGAAAGGCGTTACGCAGCCGGTTCTTGACCGTATAGATGATCCCCAGGATCAAAAACGGCAGCATTGCCCACCATACGAGCACGTCAGGAATCGTTATTGTCTGTCGCAGATTCTCCGCCTGCCAGGGGAAGGGCGCGAACATAAGGTAGGCAAACCCAAGCGGGATCGCCGAGAGTGCGCCGGCGGTGGTCGACACATCCGACTCCTCGTTAAAGCCCGAGTCAGCGGACTTGACGAGATCGATTCGGCTGCTCTGGATGCGCTCGAGGCTGCCAAATATATCGTACTGCTTTTGGGCGCTGCGCAGCATACCGAAATACGTCAAGGCCACTCCCAGGATCACTAGAACGAACGTGCGTCGGAGGATCGACCTGTTCGTCGTCGAGACGCCGATCAAAAAGCTGCCGCCGACCGCAACGAGCACCATAAAGAAGATATAAAAACGCAGCGATAATATGCCGAACATCGACCCGATAATTACCGCGAGTGCCGCGTAATTAAACTTCTCCTGCAGCGAAAGCACCATCGTGATGCTGACCACGAGCATAAAGATGATGAGGCCGTCCTTGAGCAGTTGGCCCGTCCAGATGATGAATGACGGGAAGAGGGCGACCGCAACGGCCGCAAACTTCGCCGATCGCATATTGCCAAAGATCTTTTGAGAACAGTAATACACCATCGGAGCTATCGCTGCACCTACGACAGCACACAACGACTGCGCGGCAAATATGTTGCGGCCGATAAGTGTATAAAGCCCGGCGGTCAGGTAGGTCATTCCCCACGCCGTCCCGACGCTCTGAAAATAAAGCTGACCCGTAAGCTCGCCCTTGCCGAGCCAATATTGACTCAGCCCCCAGCCGCTCTCGTCGTAGGTGAGAGCGTCGCCGCCAAAGAATTCGCGAAGCTCAAAAATATGGATCATCAGGCCAAATGCCATGCGAGCGGCCAGGCCGACGAGGAACACCGTTGTAATGAATTGCTTCTCAGACGTGTAATTACGAAAAATGAACAGCAACACGGCGGACAGCATAAATACTGCCGTGATAGCAACCAAGCCGTGCGGAAACTCGACAACAACCGTGCCCAGCGATATCACCAGAATACAGGCGAGTAATATGAAACGATTGCCCATCAAAGTTCCTAAATATCGTCCGGCAGGTCGCGGCGAGTCTTTTGCTCGGTCAAAAATCGCCCGTCCTCATTGAGCTCCTTGACCTCAACCGCCGGAACGCCGCCGATCAGCCAGTATTCGTTCTCAAATCGCTTCGTAACCACCGATCCCATTCCGACAATGCACTTGGCCGGCACGCGCGCGCCCGGTGCCATCCTGATCTCAGACCCGAGATAGCTGTAATCACCAACCTCGACCGGCTCAGTCTGTTGGCGGTTGTGCGTCCACACTGACGAATTGCGCCCGCCGAGGATCACCCGCTTGCCGAATGTCACGCGGTCGGTAAAGTCGATCTTATGAGACGCCCCGATCATCGAACCGTCGCCGAGCACGAATCTCGGTTCCGCCTCACCGACCATCTCAGGCTCTGGGATCGAATTGATCTCGTTAAGCCTGAGGATGTCGCAGTAGCGGCCTATCGAGATCTCATCGCCGCCGCGAAAGATATTCAAGGCCCCGATACGCGTATGTTCGCCTATCGTGATCTTACCGATACGCGTAAAGACATTAAAATGGCCGATCCTGACGTCATCGCCGATCTCGCATTCGGCGACATCGATCACGCTAAAGCCAATTCTCACCCGTCGCCCGATCTTGTATCCAAACAGCAGGCGTAACGAAAACACCGCCAGCGGCGACGGCAAAATGCCGATCGCAGCGAGAGTCAATATTCTAAGCTTTCCGGCCATTCAAAATCGAAGAATCGCGCCAACCTAACTTTGCAAGGGCAAACCGAGTTCATACAATGCCTCTGGATCAAAATCGGCATCGTTTGCCCACGCCACGCTGCTGAAAGAAACCCGGGCAGTCTTGAACATCTCAATGTTCCTGAGTTCGCGAAACACACCTCGCCCAAGGTATGGCTTCATATCGAAAAGCTTCTTCGCTCCATCAGCAAAAGTTAGGAGCAGGGTGTAATCATCGCGAGGCTCAACGCCGGTAACCGAATAGTACATATTTATCGAAGAGGCTCGATCGCAAAGGGAACCTCACCGTTTTGGCACAACTCCCAGTTTGCAAGTAGTTCGTCTCGATGGATCTCGATCCATGCTTCTACCAGTTTAGACTGTCGGGCGGGAAAATCACCCGAAGATTTTTGACCTTCGCTGACCGAGAAGATCGCTTCGGCGCCTTGATACACAGCGTGAATGTGTGGTGGATTGTGTTCCTTTGGACCGAAATACATGCGGATCACAATTCCAAAAAACATCGAGATCGTCGGCATCAAATACCTCTATTTTACGAGTCCTTTTTGCCTCAATTCCGCGGTCGCGGCCTCGACACGATCGTCTGCGTTCTGCGTTGCGAGCCAGTCGAGCAATTCGGCCAAGCCCGATTCGAGTGAGACCTTCGGTTCATAGCCCAACAGTTGGCGGGCCTTTGAGATATCAGCGACGCAGTGGCGGATGTCGCCCTCGCGGTATTTGCCGACGATGTCAGGCTCGATGTCCTTGCCAAGGCCGTTTGCCAGTAGCTCAGCGATCTGGCGAACGCTCGTCGCCCGGCCCGTACCGATGTTCATTGCTTCGAAATCACCCTTGTCCGTTTCGAGCGCGAGCAGATTTGCCTGAACGATGTCGCTGACGTGGACGAAGTCGCGCGACTGCTCGCCGTCCTCGAATATCGCCGGAGCCTGATCATTCAGCAGCCTCGATGAAAATATGGCACATACCCCCGTGTAGGGATTCGACAGAGCCTGTCGCGTGCCGTAAACATTGAAATACCTGAACGCAACAGTCGGAATGCCATACGCACGGCCGACCGCGAGGCAGTATTGCTCCTGGTCCTGCTTTGTAACGGCGTAAACGGACGTCGGGAACAGCGGCTTGGCCTCGGGTGTGCCGATCGTGGTCAGCAGAGAGCCACACGTCTCGCACTTGAATTCCCAATCATGCGCCGCGAGCTGCTCAGGGGACCGCAAAAAAGGGTTAACTTCGACCGTGCAGCCCTCGCATCGATACGCGCCTTCGCCATAGATCGACATCGAGGATGCAACGACGAGCTTTTTGAATTGCCCCGGCCGCTTGATCATCTCCTCAAGCAGCACGGCCGTGCCAAGGTCGTTCGCCTTCACATACCTGACGATCTCATACATCGACTGGCCAACACCGACCTCGGCCGCCTGATGATAGACAACGTCGATGCCATCAAGGGCCTTTGCGACGGCCTCGACATCGCAAACGTCGCCTTCAATGAACTCAGCCGCCTCGTTGAGGTGAGCCGGTGCCCCGCCGCCGTGGACCTGTTCCACAAGCGAGTCGAGAATACGCACCTGATGCCCGCTCTCAACGAGCGCATCGACAAGATGCGAGCCGATAAAACCGGCGCCGCCTGTTACCAAAACATTCACAAATTATTCGACCGCCGAACGAAACGCCGCGATGATGCTCGCGGTATGAGCCCGAAGGCTGTATTTCGCCTCTGCGTCCATTGCGGCTTGCTCCGAAAGCCGTGTTCTAAGTTTATTATCTTTTGCCAAGAGTGTCAGATATTCAACCCATTCGGCTTCGTTCGCAGCCAAAAAACCATTCTCACCGTGGCGTATGGCTTCGGTGTTCGACGCCATTGGTGTCCCTACCGGCACGATGCCGAGTGCCATATACTGCGACGTTTTCATAATGAATTTGTACGGATTCCACGGACTATCAGGCAGTGGAATAAGGCCGACCTGCATTTTTCGAAGATCATCGACCTCGGTTCCCTCACACCATTGCGTGGCCGTGTAGTTTACATCCTCGAGATCGAAATCCTCCCCACCGATCAGGTGGATATCGCAAAGGCCCATCTTCGAGATGGTTTGGAGCGGACGTTCGAGCATCTGCAAGTTTTTGAGCGTTGTTGGGCTGCCGCTCCAACCAACACAGACTCGATCCAAGTCTTCAGCAAAGGGTCTGTATGTGAACTTATCGGTATCGACGACGCTGGGAACCTGCCAGATATTTTTGCTGAACTGCTCCGCATACTGGCGTATGGGCGTCGAATTTACAATGACAACTTTGGCGAACGAAATTATCTCTTTTACTTTTCCGAAAAATTTTAGATACGAAAGATAGCCGTTCGACGGACTGCGGTATGGAACAAAGAGCGGATCGTCTAGTTGATAAATTATCGGCCTCTTGCGGGCGATTCGTTTTTCGAGAAACGCCGGACCGAGGAGAGCGGCTTCACGATAAACAAAAACCGCATCGTAATCTTCGATTTGCCTCAAAAGTCTTAATCGCTCAGCGTAACTCCGCACAGTTTCAAAGACTTTAGCAACGCTATTGCCTTGCTTGTATAGAACTTCGCGCAGCTTGTCGGTTTCAAATGGAGCAAATGCCAGCTCGATTCCCTCCGGTTTCAAAACGTTTTCCCAGAGTTCGATGCTTCCCCGTTGACCGGGCGACTGGCCCTTTTGGCTAGGAACTAATGCTAGGACCTTCATTCTTTCGACAGTAGATTTTTATACAACCGCCTGTATCGGTGGCCGCCAACCTTTTCCATGTTTAATTCCAGGTCAGCAGTCTCGCGACATCGGTCACCGGCGTTTCTTAGCTGCAGTATTCTGTCCAAAGCCACTACATAATCATCGCGGCCAACTCCATCTATGAGGACGCCAACCCCATTACTTTCGATCAACGAATCGATATCGCCGACGCCGCGGTTTGCCACGATCGGCAGACCGCAAGCGAGGTATTCGCCGATCTTCGTTGGGCTCGACGATTGTTTAGAATAGCACCTCTTGATAAATGAAATCGCGATGTCGCCCGCGGCCAGCTCGTCTGCAAGCTGCGACGGTTCGACTGTTTTGACAATAAAATCCGCGTCACTAAACCCGCGCCTCTTCATTAGATCGCTAACTTTGTCGCGATCACGCTGCGTCAGTATCAGAATGAACGAATTTGGCAGAGTCTCCTTTGCAACTGCAAAAAACTCGATCATTTCGTCGGTCAAATACCAGCCGCCGAGCGATCCGACGTAAACGATCACAAAACGATCCTCGACGCCTAATGTTCTACGAGCACCTTCTCGTGACAGATCTCGCGCAAAGCGATCTGTATCAATGCAGCAGGGAATAACCTCGACCGGGCGTCCGAGTCGGTCGCGGCCTGTCGTTATTGATTCCGGGAAGAGTATGTCACGCGCCTTCTCGGTCAAGACGACAAAGCCGTCCGACTCTTTTAGCAGCCATCGTTCCACGCGCTTCGCTGTTCGATAGAGCCAGCCGCCTTCGGGCCAGACGCCGGCGTCGGTGTATTCTTCGGGGAAGAATCCACGAATGTCGAAGAGTATCTTAGGCTTGTGCTTGCTAAACGTTCGCGCGATAGCCGCCATCAAGGCCGGTAGATGCACGCGGCAATGCAGAATGTCATAATTCTCGCTCGCGAGAAGTTTCCTGACGATTCGCGTGCCGTTGACGATGTCAAAGAAAGTTGCAGGTACGCTTGGCGATTTGTGATAACCGGTCGCGTGCCACGTGATGCCCGACTCCGCCAACTTTCGTCGCTCGGCCTCGATCGCCTCGCTCGTCCACCTCTTTTTGAACTCTGGCTCGAACGTCAGCAAACTTATCTCGACGCCGTCCTTCAGGATTTCTTTTAGATACGGAATGACCTGCGTCTGCACGAGCGGCTCGCGCAGACCGAAATAGCAAACATAGAGACTCTTTGGCACGGATTCAATTTCTATGACCGACAAGATTCAGGCCGTCATATGAATGTCGTTTTGAATCGATGCCGATAGATCTTAGCGCCTCCACAGCTTCATTTTCGGTCATCGGCAGATCGAACTGCGGCGATAGCATGTCAAACGTGTCGAGTATCGCCCAATCGTAACGCTGCTTCCGATTCAATTGCTCGTCGTGAACGTAATTCGCAACCGGGATCACAAACATAGATGCTCTTCCCAGCAACGGAATGCGAAACAACACGTCAGTGATTGAAAACGCGACCGGCATCACGCCCTTTATGACCTTCAATAGCGTTTCCTTTGACATCCGTTTTGTCACGGGGCGAAGCCAGTATTTCGAATAGATACGCGTCCACCATTTACGCCGTTCATAGATCGTGACCGCAAGTTCGCCGCCTTTTTTTACCATGCGTCCGATCGATCTCAGAGAGAGCGGCGGATCAGGCGTGTGTTGTATTACACCGATGCAATAGCAGTATGTGAACGTTTCGTCACGAAATGGCAGTTCATAAATACTAGCCTGCACAAAGTGCGCGTTCGTGCGTCCTTCAAGATTTTTTTGAGCAGCGTCGATCGCCGAGCTGATGTCGATACCGACGACGTTTGCTTCTGTGCTTGACGAGACATCGAGAAAACGCCCCGCACCGCAGCCCACATCCAAGATCCACTTGTCCTTCAATTCATCCCTAGTCCAGCCCGTTTCGTTCCAAAATCTGTCCGCCGAAAGTGTCGTTCCGTTGTGAGAATCGATCTGCTCCTTGCGAAAGAGATTCCACTGATACCCGAATGAGGATGCGTAATTGTCGGGCTCAACGAAGCGCGGAATGCCGTTGATTATCGGATAACTCGCCGAACAAGCCGCACAGCCGAGGGCGCCTTCATCAATATCTTCGGCATCTGCAGCAGACGAAGAGAGGATGCCCTTGCACTTTGGGCAGACGAGGATCTCGAGCAGTTTTCTCTTCATTTAACGCGACTTGCGATACCGCTTGAACGGCACAGTTAAATAATAACCAATAAATGAAGGCCTGAACCACAGGCTCTTGATCAAATTCCGCACAAACCCACCGTATTGCCCGCTTTGCAGGTAGGATCCGGCCAAAACCTTGTGCAGATTCCCGTATGATCTGCGACGAATGCGCCGGACGTTCTCGTCGGTCGTATCAAACGCCTTTGACCACGCGATCAGCGTCGAATGCTCCATTTCGCTGACGTTGAGGTGGGCGTTTACGCCGTGATTCCTGTAATTCACTAAAGGCTCAGCAATGAACCCAACCTTGTATTTCCTCGCCACGCGCAGACAAAATTCCCAATCCTCGCCGTTCTTGAGCCGTGTATCAAACCCGCCGCATTCATTAAATGCCTTTCTGCTGACCGCGATCGAACTACCGCTGACATTTACGACCGGTTTCTCGAAAAGGAGCAATCCGTCGGCGACCCAACCCTCGTCCCCATTAATCAACAATTGCAGAATGTCGCCCGTTTCGGCGTCAAATTCCCGCATTCCGCAATGAACTAGCCCAACCTCGCCATCCATAGCGAATTTCGTAATCTGCTTTTCGATCTTTTCCGGAAGCCATGTGTCATCGGCGTCGAGAAACGCTATAAATTCACCGGTTGAACTCTCGACACCTTTGTTCCTGGCCGCCCCGACGCCTAAATTTTGCTGGTTTATATAACGAACCTTTTCGCCAAAGTTCTTAACAACCTCTTCTGTCTCATCCGTCGAGCCGTCATCGACCACGATGACCTCGGCGATAGCATAAGTCTGCGTCAAAACGCTATCGATAGTTTCACCGATAAAGCGTCCGTAATTATACGTTGGGATTACAACAGATACCGATTTGTCAGTCACATCAACTAAATTCTGATCCAGCTTTTGGGGAAAAGGTCTTTGGTGTCCAATGCCGGATCGGCGAACCACTCGGTCGGTGAGACCACGAGCCTCTCATTATTGGCCGCAAGCCATACTGCCCACCACGAAAAGCTGCTGTTGGCGATAATAAAATGTTTGCAGGCTGACATCAGCCTCAGGTCATCCCGGAATTTCCTCTCTCCAAAATCATCCGATACGAAAACTGTTGGAGCGTCAAATTTCAAGTTCGCTTGACACCAATCCATATCATTCGAAAAAACGTAAAATACCGGATCGACGACCTCTAACGAAACTATCTCTTCACCCTTCTTATAATATTCTACTCCGTAAAGCCCGTTAAGAGGATTTACCAGAAAATCACCGCGTCTGACATGAACGCAAACGCTGTTTGTGCTTTGAATCCTGGTCAGGATCGCGGCGGCGCTTTCGCTTGGCTCATCCCTGAACGTAAATTCCCGTCGCAGTAGATCGCTGACGCCAACGAAATATTTTTCAGATTGCCAATAACCGCTGATATATATATTGTCCGGCAGATCCAGCGCCGCTTGCGAAAAATGAAAATGTGGTTCACGTATGTGACTGCTTTTGGTCCCAAATAATCTGTTAAATGCGCGATCGGTTAAATCATTTCGAACTCTTTTGGCAAGCCGGGTAGTTTCGTCTTCTGTAGCTAAAGCCTCACGAATATTGAATATGTCCAGATCGTAAGTTCTAACGGGAATATTCCACTTCGGATTTGAGTAAAAGCCAAGGTCCAATTTGAGTTCTGTACGATGACTTTCGGCCAACTGCCGTCCGAAAGCATATTGAAACATCTGGTTGCCCAATCCGCCGGTCAATCTCGTTATTATCATTTTGAATCGAAAGGTTTTATTGGCGGTTTTGGTTTCCCATAACCGAGTATGACTTAGCAGAGCTGTTTTTATTTTCGCATTGAGTCATTCCTGAGGAAGATGGTATTTAAATGTGTATCTGCATATACGGAGTAATCATTCTTGGCGAATACATCGAAGATGTCGGTCAACTTTCGTTCGGTATGATCCTCAGAAAATGTGATCGTTTCAACACAAAAACAAAACGGCCGGTTCTTGCTAAAATCAAACGACCTTACTATTTCCTCGTTCCATCCTTCAACGTCAATTGAAACCAGATCGATCGGCACATCAAAATTTTCTTCGATAATGGAATTGACTGTTCTCACGGGAATTTTTTGTACATCTTTGATCTTGTACTTTCCCGCTGCATCAAGTTCCTCGGCATCTTCTTTTGAAAAAGTGCTCAGTCCGTGCGATGACATTAGGTAAAAATCAACCACATCGTTTTCGCGTTCACCAACTCCTATATTAAGGCATGTGTCCCTGGGCCGGAGTTTTCTTATCAGCTTGCTCAACTCTGAATTCGGTTCAACACATACACCGCTCCCGCCGTTTCTATAAAACAAATAAGTATTGTTTCCCATGAATGGGTGGTTGGTACCTATATCTAAATACGATATTTTTGATTTGTCGAAACTGTTAAAGAGAAAGCTAAGAAGCCTATCTTCACCTGCCTGAGAATAGGTGCGCTCTGCTTTGAAAAATTTGTAAATCGCTCTATCTATTAAACGCATATCTAGCCGGCGAACCCACTACTGAAAGCGGTTTGGGTAATGGAGTCGCCAAAAATTATTGAGTCTTGTACTAATCCAAATCTTTTCATCTGCGTCAATTAGTGTTTTCCATAGCGTCAGGCCATAAAGGGCCAGACAAAACACCATTACGACGGCGTGCCAAATTAAACATTCATTCCGGAACACAGCGAATCCTATCGCCGGAGATAGGATTAAAAGTCCGACTAGCAAATTTGGAAGTTGCTTCACCACAGCAAAGCGCACGCCGACTATCGATCTAACCAGATGGATATAAATGAACACGTCAATGATAACGCGCAGACTCCATGCTATTGCCGCACCGACTGCACCAAGCTGGATCGTGAGCAATGTCGTCACCCCAAGGTAGGGCAGGAGCTGGATCCAATACATCTTAGCTATTAATTCAGTTCGTCCCGCTGCATACATAAGAGCTGTGGGCACGTAGGCGCTAAGATTGAAGAAGAGGCCGATAACCAGCACATAAAACGGCCAGGTGCTTTCGCGTCCAAAATCCTCGCCGGCCCAGATAGTAAAAAAGGGGCGGCCGATCACACATAACACGGCAAGAACCGGGAGTAACGCAAAGATGTTGATCCGCATTGCACGAGAAAAAAGGCCGTTAAGCTGCTCCTTTTTTTCCGGTAAAAATAGCTGAGAAAATGCGGGAAGTAATGACTGTCCCATCGCGAGGCTAAACATTGTCGCCATGTTAGCAAACGTAAACGCTACCGAATAGTAGGCGAGCGTCTCAACGGAAGTAACACGCGTCAAAATAAGCTTTTCTGCGTTTACAAACAGCGCGGCCGCAATTCCGGACATGGCAAAGGCGCCGCCGAATTTAAGCATCGGCCGGACTGATTGCATGTCGATCGTCACCCCGAACATACTCGGAAGCAGCTTCCCGGAAATGAAAATATGGCCTGCGAGCGTTAAGAGGCTTGCGATCATCAACACAAGGACCGCGCCAAATATTCCGCCGTCGAGATAAAGCACGATTGGTGTTGCGATTATTCCGAGGATGCGAAAACCCGATGTAACGAGCGTATTCAGATCCATGCGCAGGCGTGCGAGCTGCGGCGCATTGAAGATATTGTTAAGGAAATTGACGATAAAGGTGACGGCAGCAATCTTTAGTGCGAGGCCGGCTTCGGCATGCAGATGATCCGGGACGTTGAATATCCCTACTATCCAGTCTGAAACGATGAATATCGCAAATCCAAATGGCACCGACGTCAGAAATGCAATAAAGGCAGCGGTGCGAATGACCGCGCCCTCCTTTTCGGGTGAAAGCCCCTGCCCGTAAACCTGCGACCCGAATTTCGTCGAAGCCATCGCCATCCCAAAATCTGCAAATCCGAGATAGGTTGGGATCAGCGCAACGAGGATGAGGACGCCGTAGCCATCAGTTCCGAGCATCCGAATAACAAACGGCGTTGCAAACAGCGAAACCGCCAGCGGCGCGACCTGTCCGGCAAGCGTCCAAAGGCTGCCCTTGACGACCTTTGTCGTCAT
>JAGOWF010000200.1 GCA_018060305.1 Pyrinomonadaceae bacterium | reverse complement strand
CCGATGACGGCAAGCTCGGACACAAGCGGGCATTTCAGGTAATGGACCTCAATATCCTCAGGATGAACATTCTTGCCCGATGGCAGCACGATCACGTCTTTGGCCCGTCCGACGATGTAGAGATGGCCGTCAACAAGCTTGCCCAGATCACCCGAACGGAACCATCCGTCCTCGGTAAACGCCTCGGCATTTGCGGCATCGTTGTGATAGTAGCCCTTAAAGACCATCGCCCCTTTGATCAGCACCTCGCCTACGCCTTCGCCATCGGGCTGGTCGATCTTGATCTCCGCCCCGAGCATTGGCTTGCCGACAGAACCAACGCGATTGTCATCCTCGTAGGTCGCGGTCGCCGCACCGCTTGTCTCGGTCAGGCCATAGCCTTGGAGAATGGTAAAGCCGAGCTTGTGAAAGTCCTTCGCCACGTCCTCGTCAAACCGCGACCCTGCTGAAACCGCGAGCCGCAGTTGGCCGCCGAATGACTCATGGACCTCGCCAAAGAAATTTCGCCCGAGGTTGACCCCGATCGTGCCGCGCAGGGCGCCATTCGTTGCGAGCATCGCACGAAACAGCCGCTGAACCAGCTTTGGCTTTGCCGCGACGGCGTCAAATATCTTTTTGTGAAACAGATACCAAAGCCGCGGAACCGTCGTGAGTATCGTCGGCTTGAACTCTTTCATCGCCTTGCCGAGTTCGTCCGGCGTTAGCTCTTTCAGATAGCCGACCTCGACGCCAAGCGTTGCGGCGACCCATAGATTGACGATCTGCAGATAACCATGAAAGAGCGGCAGCAGGCTGAGGATGCGCTCCTTGTCCGTTATCTCAAGAACGCTGTTGACGCCCTCGAGTTCGGCGACGATATTGCCGTGGGTGAGCGGAACGCCCTTTGGCGTGCCCGTCGTGCCGCTGGTGTAGATCAGCAGAGCGACATCGTCGCCGTCGGCCGTTGGCACCTCAGCGGCAAAGCTCTCGGGAAACTCGGTCGCGGCCCACTCATCAAAGTCAGCTCCGCCCGCGCCCGCATCCCGTTGACCGTTATTGCCCCATACGACCGAGGGCACGTTCCTGCCGAGCTTCTCCGTTATCTGAGCGAATCTCTCCACCTGATCGGTGTCGATAAACGCTAACTTCGCTTCTGAGTTCTCGATAAAATTCGTGATCGTCTCAATCTCGCCGTGCGGATCGATGGGCACGATCACGGCGCCACGATAGATCGTACTCAGGTAGGCGAGTGCCCATTTAGGGTGATTTTCGCCGATCAACGCCACGCGGTCGCCGATATCGACGCCTTCCTGCCCGATCCGCCATGCGAGCGAGCGGATCTGCCGAAGGGCCTCGCCGAATGTGTAAATGCTCTCGTCAGAGCCGACGACGCGCATCGCGACGCGGTCATTGTGCGACGAAAAGGACTCGATAAGCCTCTGGCAAAACGACTTCGGCATAAGAGATCGCGGGTTCGTTTTAGATTAGTCCCGCGCTACGGACAAAGCAAACGAACAAAAGAGCTTATAGCCTGACCCGCCATGCCGTGCCGAGCACATTCAGGTCGCCCGGTCGTGACACGCCGTCCTGCTGACGCATGTAATATACATCGAGAGTGAGATGACTGTTGATAGTCTTGCTGACACCGACGCTGAAGCGATTTCGCGAGAATCGTCGTGATCTCGAATCATAGAAAGCCTCTTCTGTAATGAACACGCTGGCCTTTGGGATAAAGCTCTTTGGAAGTGCCTTTTGAAAGGTAAGCGACGGCCGGTAACGCCATGAATTACCTGACGAACGGACACGAAAGTCGAATGTGCTGCGATGTGAGAGGCCAAACTTCTTGAAAGGGAACCGATATGTGCCGCGAAGGCTGTAGCGGTGCTCCGTGCGAAACTTACCGTTCGCAGCGCGCTGTTGGATGTTCAGATATGTAGGCGACACCGACACGCCCTTGCCGATCTTGACCGAGATGCCGCCGCCGACACGCGCCTCGCTGAGATCGGTCATGTTTCCACCCAAACGTCCCATCGCGAGCACGAGCAGATCGACGCCCTTGGTGAGCGGGACACTCACCTGAAGGTCATTGATCGATTGATTGTCAGCGCGATCCGGGCCCGCTTGACCTTGTGCATAAATGACCTTAGCTGAGATCAGTATCAGGACGAATAGGAGTACTTTTACACTTTTCATCATCTATTCGGCTGACCGCGGGACGCGAACTCTGATCGCTTGGGGCACTATCTCATAAACAGCCGGCAGCCCGCCGGGAAGTTCGCCGTCGGTCTCGATGAATACGAGGTCCGCATCGTCCGCCGGCCAGATCTCGATGCGGCGGGCCTGCGTGGTCTTTACCTCGTCGAGCCGCCCGTGCGTGCCTCGATACAGCGACCATGCATTTATCAGGACCTTGAGCGTGCCGATATCGCCTATATTCACAACGTCGAGCAGGCCGTCGTTGATCGCGGCGTCCGGAGCGATCATCATGCCGCCGCCGAAATATCTCGAGTTTGCGATGCAAAAGGCGATCGTTTGCAATGAATGTTCTTCGCCATCGTCGATACGGACGCGCACCGTCGTCGGTTCGAGATCGAGGACTTCCTGCAACGTAGAGATAGCGAAATTTGCACGGCCTCGCATCGACTCGACCGGCAACCAGTCAAATACCTTTGCCGATTTCACACGTCTTATGATCGTCGCGGCGAGGCCGGCGGACGAAACGTTGAGAAAATACCGGCTGGCCTCTTCACCGTCGTGATCGTAAAACGTCACGCGTCCGGCATCGATACGCCGTGTCTCGCCGTCGCGCAAGGCTGCCGCAGCATCACGATTGTTGTATGGCAAGCCAAGTGTCCTGCGAAAATCGCCGCCCGTCCCCGACGGCAGTACGCCAAGCTCGGCGTCGCAGCCCGACAGCAGAATTCCATTCGCGACCTCGTTGATCGTGCCGTCGCCGCCGCAGGCGATGATAAATTCGCGCCCCGACCCGGCCGCGCGTCGCGCCAGTTCGATCCCGTCGCCCGGCCCTTTGGTAAACGCTACACTGAACGGCCCAAAGTGGGCCCGCAGGTCAGCAGCCGTTGCCGCCCATTTCTCTCGCGTCGAGCCCGACGCGGACTTTGGATTGACGATCACGAGCGGAAGCGAAGTGTCGGTTTGTTCAGGCACTGAAGTAGATAATGCGGTCTGGCCGTGGACGAGTCAATAACTACGGCTTCGCTCCAGGTCATTGCCGTTCGCTTTAGCGAACGGGGCGTCGCAGCAAACTACATTCGGGCTTTAGCCCAAACCGCGTGTGCGGTTGGGCTAAAGCCCGAATACACTCATCAACTTATCCGTTGCCTAAAGGCAACGGCAATACTGTTTATCGCCCCGCGTATGCGTACGGCACGAACGCCGATGTCTGCTTTTGGCCCAACGGCTGCTTTGAGGCCGCCGCCATAAACGCCTCGATATCGGCT
Organism: Pyrinomonadaceae bacterium; assembly: GCA_018060305.1. Lineage (GTDB taxonomy): Bacteria > Acidobacteriota > Blastocatellia > Pyrinomonadales > Pyrinomonadaceae > OLB17. The sequence goes on along the minus strand of JAGOWF010000200.1, from coordinate 2,005 downwards.
ATCGAACGAGGCAGCTTGGCGCTCATCCATTCAACGCCGGTCGGCGTGACGAGCATATCGTCCTCGATACGGACGCCGATGTTTTTATACTTCTCATAAACGGGCCGCACCTTTTCGATAAATGCCTTGTTCTCGGGCGTGTTCGGCAAATTGTCGAGCGCGTCCTCGCGGATGTAGATGCCCGGCTCATTCGTATAGACCATTCCCGGCCTCAGCGGAACGGAATAGCTGCCGACGTCGTGGACGTTCATGCCGATCCAGTGGCCGAGGCCGTGGAATGACCAAATGCCGGCCTGACGCGAGTTCTTATCGAGCACGAGGCCGAGCTTGAAGAGGCCGTCGTTGATCGTGTTGCGGGCGATCGCGCTCAGCTCGCCAAACGTCACGCCCGGCTTTGTCGCTTTGGCGACAGCCTCTTGCGCGTCGTAAACGATCTGGTATATCTCAGCCTGTTCCTTTGTAAATTTGCCGTTGACGGGATAGCTGCGCGTGATGTCGGCCGTGTAATGGTCGTATTCGGCGGCGGCGTCGATGAGCATCACGTCACCTTTATTGACGGGGCTTTGCGACTCGACATAATGGAGCGTCGTCGCGTTAGGCCCGCAGCCGACGATCGACGGATAGCCCCAGTTGTCGGCGTTGCGGCGGCGAAAGGTATATTCGAGCTCGGCGTGAGCTTCGTATTCCCAATTCGCACGCCCGACCATCGCCATCGCTCGCATGTGTGCCTCTGTCGAGATATCGACCGCGTGCTGCAACAGCTTAAGTTCATATGGTGATTTTACGAGCCGAAGCTCGGCAAATATCGGCTGCGCGTTCTCGACCTTGTAGCCGGCCAATCCTTTGGCGAATTCATTCTCGACCCGAAACTCGCGCCGGCCGTTCTCGTCATGGTCGCCCTCAGGCAACAGCAGATAGACATTATCGGATGCGCCGATCGATGTGCCCTCTTTCGATGAGAAAGGCTTTTTGTCTTTGACGGCTTGCAGGAACGCCTCGCGTTCTGACGAGTCAACGATCGTTTTTAGGCCGGAGATATTCGTCGCCTGCTCGCGTGAATACATCTTGCCCTCCCAAGCCTCGCGGAGCGGAACACGTTTGGGGAGAAAGAGCGTTTCGGTGACAGAGCCGCCATTCTTTGTCATGACGAACGTCGCGTTATCCTGCTTGAGAGCGGTGAGGTAATAGAGGTTGTTCTCCTGTCGATAGACGTAATCGACGTCATTTGTGTAGAGCTTTGGCTCGGCGGAGAAGAGAATGAGCACGCTCTTGTCAGCCATCTTGGCGGCGACGGCAGCACGGCGTTTGGCGAGCTCGGTCTGACGCTCGGCGTCAGTGAACTTGGGAGCGGGCGGCGTCACAATGACCGATGTCGGGCCTTTCGCGGAATCAAACGGCAAGGCTGCCGTCGTGAACGTCAGCATCAACAAAAGAACTGCAATATTTCTCATTTTGTTACCTCTATCAAGAATTCTCTCGCGGTCGTGTTGCCAAACCGGTCAGCGACTGTCACTGCAACGGTGTAATCGCCCGGCTCCAGCTTTGATGCGTCCAGAAAGCCCTCGTCTGAGCGTTCGCCGCTCACGCTGTTGGTCGCAATGTAGCGAAAGATCGTCTCGCCCGTCGCCCCTGACTTACTCCCGATGGCGTAAATATAGGCGACCAGAACATTTGATGGCAGCGTGTCAAAGCGCGTTCCCCAGATCAGTGAATTCTCGCCGGCCGATCCTTGTCGAACCTGACAACTGACGTTGTAAACGCCCAAACGGCGACGGTCAGTATTGCCGTCCATCTGGTCGTAAGCACGCACGACGACACGGGCCTTTCCCGACAGCCTAATACGCGAATTGGCTTGCGGGGTTTCGAGTTGCTGCCAGTTTTCGTCCCAAAGCGTCACTTCCTCGATCACCGGCGGCCGAGTGTCAGACACGCCCGGCAGGTCGAGCGCGTCAAGCGCATTCAACTCCGAACCGCTGCCGCCCGCGATCAGGTGAACGTGATTCAT
>JAGOWF010000199.1 GCA_018060305.1 Pyrinomonadaceae bacterium | reverse complement strand
CGCGCTTGGCTGCATTAGAGGCGGAAAAGCAAAAAGAACAAGAGACGCGAGACAAAGAGTCGAATGATGCCAAACTGCGTGCGGCGGAAACAGAACTGATAGCGTCGCTCAAGAAATACGGCGCGGTGGCCAAGAACGAGCGGGGAATCGTGCTGACGCTGCCTGAGTCGATATGGGCCGGGCCGCGTTCGAGCAATCTGATGCCGCAGGCTGACGGCAAATTGACATCGCTTGCAGAATTGCTCGTGAACCACCCTGATTACCGCATCTCTGTCGAATCGCACACCGACAGCAGCGGTGATCCGGATCTTATTCAAACCGTCACGGACAGGCGATCATACGCCGTCGCTGACAAGTTCGCTTCGCTGGGCGTCGAGGAAAACCGCATTGTAGCAAAGGGTTTCGGTTCAACCGCCTCCATCGCGCCAAATACGACAGCGGCGAACCGCGCAAAAAACCGCCGTTTGCAGGTGGTCCTGGTCCTGCCGCAGTAGGCATTCTCACTTTTTTCCTGATTGAGGCCGTGGCAGCTTGAGTTGCCACGGCTGGTTTGCGCCTGGAATTATTTTCGTTCGAGTTTTGCCAGAATGTGGTAAATTGTTGCTGACCCGAGAACTGAAACGAGGAGGACAAGAAAATGAAAGGGATGCTGAGTGTCCGTGTGTGGATCGGCATATTTGGCGTCGCCATAGGCGCGGTTGTGATGGTTCTGCTGCCATCGACATCACCGACGGCGACGAATAGGGAAAGCGATGAATTCGAGATCAGCTTTCCATCGGCAAAATTCGATCCGGTGATGACAGATGCCGCCGGAACTGTCCGTCCGGGCGAACCGCCGGCGGGCGGCGGGCGCAATTATTATATTGTTCAGCTTAATCGTCCGACGGAAGATGACTTGCTCGATGATCTGCGTTCGTTGGGCATTGAAGTTCTTCAATATGTGCCGCAAAGTGCGTTTTATGTCAGGGCGACGCCACAGGCGATAGCTTCTGCCGCGGCGCGGGAATACGTTAGATGGACAGGGGCCTTTCTAACGGAACATAAGATATCATCCGTCCTCTCTCAGCAATTACTCGCAGCCGAAGCCGGACGTATCCCTGCGAACGGAATTTCTCCGATAGAGTTTACTGCGCCGAATCGCGCCATTTTTGACGTTGCAGTCTTTAAGACGGAACCTCTCGACAAGGTCGCCGAAAGGTTAACATCCGTGTCCGGGGCCACCGTCATCCACCGTTCCGATCTGCCGGCCAATTACTTCAATATGATCCGGGCTGAGATATCGCTGGATCAGGTCACGCGGGTCGCTGAGATTCCCGGCGTGATCACTCTCGATGCATATTCGCGGCCGCAAGCCGAAGATGAGCGTGCCGCACACATCGTTTCGGGCAATTACACGGGTGCCACCACGATAAGCGCGCCGGGGTGGAATTCACTCACTCAGTTTGGCCGTGACGGCACCGGTGTGACCGTTGCGGTCGCTGACGATGGCATAAGTATTCCGGGCAATGGCGGATTTTATATTACGTCTGCGAACACCGTAAATGGCCCGATGCGCGGGGCCGCGGCCGGCGCAACGGGCGGCCATGGCCATCTAAATGCGAGCATTATCGCGGGCGACGTACCATTTTACACATCCGCCGATCCGACGGGCTACAACTACGGCGTCGGGATCGCGCGCAAAGCTAGTATTATTAACGTCCCATTCCTCGTTTCGGGTTATACAGGGAGCGACGCAAACAACTTTGATGACACGGTCAGCACTTCAGGCGTGAACGGCGTGAAGGGATCGATCAGCAACAACAGTTGGGGAAACGGGACGAATGGCAATGTTTACGATGCTTATACGGCCGGATTTGACGGATTTGTCCGCGATGCGTCATCGGCGGGGACGACCGACCCGATCAATATTGTGTTTTCGGCCGGGAATTCAGGCGGCAGCGGCCTGACAAGGCCAAAGACTGCAAAGAACGTGATCGCGACCGCCAATGGGGAAAGTCTGCGGACTGAACTCGGCGGAACGAGCGCTGACAGCATGGAGGATCTCGTAAACACGTCGAGCCGCGGGCCCGCGGCAGATGGGCGTGTCAAACCCGACATAGTTGCTCCGGGCGGCTATATCACCGGCGGCGGAGCAGGTTCCGGAGCCTCGACTTTCGGTTTTGTTGCGGGGACAGGAAATAACATTCTGGTCAGCAGTGGCACTTCGCACGCGGCCCCACAGGTTGCGGGTGCGGCTGCGCTTTTCACTCAGGCATGGAAGGAGAATAATGGCGGGATGAATCCGAGTCCTGCACTGATAAAGGCAGCGATCCTCAATACGGGGCAGGAGATGACCGGCGTTAATGTCGGGACGGCGATCCCCAACGGTAACGAAGGCTGGGGCCGGATCAACCTAAAGTATATGCTCCGAACCGGAGCTCCGATGAAATTGATCGATCAGACTAACACCGTTCTTCCGGCTCCCGGATGGAACATGAACATCATCGGGGTTGTTGGCGACCCTACAAAACCGATCCGTGTCGCCCTCGTTTGGACCGACCCGGCGGGAGCCCCGAACGCGAATCCCGCACTCGTCAACAATCTCGACCTGACAGTCACGGTGGGTGGCGTAGTTTACCGCGGGAATAACTTTACAGGTGGTATATCGACGTCGGGTGGGTCGGCCGATACTCTCAACAACGTTGAGATGGTCCGTCTTCCGGCGGGAGCCGTGACCGGAACCCCATTTGTCATCAATGTCATCGCGACCGCCCTCAACGGTGATGGCGTCCCCGGCAACGGCGACCCGACCGACCAGGATTTTGCCCTCGTAGCCTACAATTACGCGACTCGTCCGACGGCCAGAGCGGACTTTGACGGCGACGGCCGCACGGACATCTCAGTCTATCGGCCTACCGGCGGGATCTGGCATATGCAAAAGTCTATCGACGGCTATGTCGGACAGCAGTTTGGCATCAGCAGCGACGTGCCTGTGCCGGGTGACTACGATGGTGACGGGCGCACAGACCTCGCTGTGTTTCGCGGTGATGCGAATCCGGCAAATCCCGACTTTTTTGTGCTGCGGAGCGTGAACAACACGGTCGGTTACGCAGTATGGGGCACCACAGGCGACGTCCCGATCACCGGCGACTTCGATGGTGACGCAAAGTCAGATTACGCCGTCTTCAGACCTACGACCAATACATGGTATATCCAGAAGAGCCTTGGGGGAACGAGCGCCGACAGCTTTGGCTCGGCGGGCGATATGCCGCTGGCGATGGACTATGAAGGCGACGGAAAGTCGAACATCGGAGTCTTTCGCCCCGGGAACGCTACGTGGTATGTCGCGAAGCCAACGGGAGTGCCCGCACAGAACTTCTACGCCGTGCCCTTCGGTATCGGCACTGATAAGCCTGTGCCGGGCGACTTTGACGGCGATAACAAGGATGATATCGCGGTCTTTCGTCCGACCTCGGGTATCTGGTATGTGCTGCGCAGTACGACGGGCACGGCCGGCGCGGTTCAGTTCGGGGCGAATGGAGACATTCCTGTCCCGGGTGACTACGATGGTGACGGACGTGATGACCCGGCGGTGTTCCGCAATGGGACGTGGTATATGCTTCGTTCGACTCTGGGCTTTGCGGGGATGGCTTTTGGGCTTGGCACAGATACGCCGGTTCCGAGAAAATATGTGCCTTAGCGACATGATCGACCGTTGAAGTTACGGGGCCGGGCGAGATCGCCGGCCCCGTTTCTCAGTCGCAAAGGATCGAAACGCGATGCGGCGGCAGCCCGAGCATACATTCATCGCCGATCTCCAAGCCGACGACGCGGAACACGCGCGTCATCAATCGCAGTCCACCGGCGTCAAACTCAATTATCGATGTCGGACCGCGGAACTTGATCGCGACTACGACTGCCCTCAGCAGATTGTCCTCAGGAAAGGATGAACCGAGCGACATCGAGACCTGTTCGGGCCGGATAGCGAGCGTTGCATCCTGGTTTATCGCACCCAGCCGGCTTTTTTGGGTTTGCTGTGCAAACAGACGATGGGCTCCGTCGATCGTGTAGAATTCGGGCAGGTCAGCATCCGATGACGTCAGCCGGCGTGCCTTGATAAGATTCATGTCGCCCGTCGCACGTGCGATCTTTACCGACAGAGGCTCCTCATAGATCTCTTGCGGCGTCCCGCTCTGAATTACTTCGCCCTGGTCTATAACGGCTACTTCGTCTGTGAGTTCGATGATCTGATCGAAGGAACTCGAGGCGAATATCACGATCCGTCCTCGTGCTTTGGCTGACCGACGTATCATCTCAAAACACGAACTGCGCTGTGCGGCGTCCATTTGCACGAACGGTTCGTCAAGAAGCCAAACGCGGTCGATCGATGCGGCGGCCGTTTCAAACCTTGACGTGTCGATCGCGCCGTGGGCACCGTGTTCAAAGACGCCCCTGAACAGATCGGCGACAGACCGGCCCGCACGGCCGGAGTAAAGCGATATCCGGCGTTCTTTGCGCTTGAGATCCGTGATCTCGCGGCCATCCAGTTCGATTCGGCCACTGGTTGGCTTGGCGACGCCGGCGATCACCTTGAGCAGCGTCGATTTTCCTGACCCGCTCGCGCCGAACAGGCCGATAACGCTGCCGTCATCAACCTCGAATGAGATGTCGCGCAGTGCCCACGTATTGCCGTAACGACGAGACAGCGAGTCTAAATTTAGAGGCATGATGATCGTAAATCGGAACTTCTACAGGCAAGAAACGTGCAAACAAGGGACGCCCATTGTCATCCGAATAGTGCAAGTATAAACTGATTTGCATCGTTTAGGCATGCGGCAGGAGAGAGAGAGTTATGCTTCGATCCCGATATTTCGTACTGGTCCCGTCGATCATTGGTTTGGGCGCGCTTCTGGCAGTGGCTCAAGGCACGCAGCCTAAACCCAGCCCCAGGCCGCTCGCAACGCCGCCGCCCATCGTCACGGGTGCCGAGATCATTAGCCGCGCGGGTGATCTCGGCGAGGTGCCCGTTTCGGCTTCCACGCCGGAACCTGATATGGATAAGCCCGAGCGGGGCACGAACGCTACGGTCCGGGAATTGACCGAACGCATCAACAGGCTGGAAGCGGGCCGGCGGGACCAATACGACGAGAAGCAGAAGCGAATGCTGCTCAATCTCGACATCCTTACGCGGGCCGAGCAGCGGGCCGAGTCGCTGAGAAAGCAGCACTTTGAAATGATCGAGAAAGAAAGCGTCGTAAAGACCCGCATCGAGCAGATCGAATTTGAGGCGAGGCCGGAAATGATCGAAAGATCCCTGCAACTGTCCGGATCCATGCGGCCTGAGGAAGTTCGCGACTCGCGCCGTCGCAGCCTTACGGCTGAGCGGACAAACCTGGAATTACTTCTTACCGAGATCCAGGCTGCGCGCGCAAACCTCTCGGCAAATGTCGTAAAAGCCGATCAAATGGTCGAGCGTCT
>JAGOWF010000198.1 GCA_018060305.1 Pyrinomonadaceae bacterium | reverse complement strand
CGCGCATCCGACGAAATGGACAACCTGTGGAATGATCGCGGCATAACGCCCGACGATATGCCGCGATGGGCCAGTGAGCACAACCGCCTTGAAGATCGTCCTTGATACGAATATCCTGCTTGCGATAATTGGCCGCCGATCGCCGTACCGGTGGCTTTTTGACTGCCTGATTGATGGCCGAATCGCGTTGTGCGTCTCGAACGAAATTCTCATGAGTATCAGGAGGTTCTCGGCAGAAAAGCGAATGCCGAGATCGCTCAAAACGCAATCAATTTCATCGATACCCATCCCGCAACTATTCGAACGGCGATCTATTTCAATTTCGGGTTGATCGCTGATGACCCGGACGATAACAAATTCGTCGATTGTGCGATAAGCGCAAATGCTGATTATCTCGTCTCTAACGACTCGCACTTTCGAACATTAAGGGAAATTCAGTTCCCAAGCGTCGCGGTGATGTCCGTTGACGAATTTGCTTCGTCGTTCCAACAGGAGTTTTCGGAATAGTTCCAGCTTAAGAGGCAGGCTTGCCGGGACGGCGTGTCCTGGTGGCGGGGACGCGATATTTTAGTTCGAGGATAAGGACGCCGTGTTCGATGCGGGCGGTTGGAAATTGGACGGTCGTGTCGAACCTTATGCCGTATTCTGTGCAAAACTGTTTGCACATCAAGCCAAAGCTGCTGCTGAGGCGACGGATCGGGTATGCGTGGGCAAGATCCCGGTCGGTGGGCCGCAGGCCGACGGTGCTGTTGCGTTTGTCCAGCAGCACTTCGACAGCCTGCGGGCGGCCCAACTCCTCGAATGCCATGCGATTAAGCAGGATCAGGCCTTTACGATTCAGCGTAGCGTAAATTCGGTCCTGCCTCGCCCTTCGCGGCCCCGTGCCATAAACCAGCCAATCTCTTTGCATCGTTTCTCCGCCTCGACTTTTGAAAAATTGTAGCACAGTTTTTGGGACGTGTCACGTCTGCAACGTGACGGACGTTTGGTTTTGGGTTTTGGGTTATAGGTTTTGGCGAACCGGAACTTGGAAACCGGAACTTGCAACGCTCGATCGGTCTGGTATTTCGTGGTATCTCACGTCGTGCAGATCGCAGCCTGAGGGACGCCCAAGTGTCGATACAATCTCATAGAAAGAACGATACAAACACGGGTTTGTTGGTGACAAAATGACACAAAAGCGACGACAGAGGGCTGTTCTTTTGATCAGATCGGCGAGCTAGAAGACGGGCAGCGAGGCGGTGTCGTCTGTTTGAATTATCGGAATGAGGATATCCTTCGAGGGCAGCCAGCGGCGGTGTTCGTAGAGGGCGCGTTCGGTTTTTTCGCGAGTCTGGGGCTTCGATAGCAGGTAGCCCTGGCCGTAGTCGCAGCCGAGATTTTGCAGCAGCGTGAGTTGAGCTTCGGTCTCGATTCCCTCGGCGATGACCTTCTTTTTCAGGTTCTTGGCGAGCGAGATTATAGTCTGCAGGATCTCAGAATTTTCGCCCGCCTCGCCCACGCTGTAAACGAACGAACGGTCGATCTTTAGCGTGTCAAACGGCAGCCGGTGCAAATAGCTGAGGCTCGAATAACCCGTGCCAAAATCATCGATCGAGAGCTGCACGCCAAGCGATTTTAGGCGATGTAGCATACCGATCGTGTGCTCGGCATTTTCCATCGCGGCGCTCTCGGTGATCTCGAGTTTTAGCGTTTCGGGCCGTATTTTCGCCGTTACGATCGCCGCCTGAACGTCGTCGAGCAAGTCGTCATTCGATAGGTGCTTGCCTGAGATATTGACGCTCATAATGAGGCCGGCGTATTCGGGGCCGATTGCCTGCCACGCCGCGAGCTGCCGGCAAGCCGAGTTGAGCATCCACCGCGTCATCGACACGATCTGGCCCGAATCCTCGGCGATCGGAATGAATTTGTTCGGCGGTATCTGGCCAAATTCCCCGTGATGCCATCGCATCAGGGCCTCAAAACCAAACAGCGACCCGGTATGCAGATCGACGAGCGGCTGATACCTGACGCCCAATTCCTCACGGTCGAGAGCCAGCCGCAGATCATTCTCGTATCGAACGCGTTCCATAAATCGCGTCCTGAGATCCTTTGTGAATACTGCCACGCCGCTCTCTTTTTCCTTTGCGAAATGCATCGCAATATCCGCGTCGCGAAGCACCTCTTCGGGCGTTTCGTATTCGGCGTCACACGGCGCGACGCCAATGTTTACCGATATCGAAATGCGATTGCCGCTCAGGTTGAACGGCTCTGCGATGCTGTCAAATATCCGCCGCGCCACCTTTTGCGCCTTGCTCGCGGTGGCGAGGTTTTTGAGGATCACCGCAAACTCGTCGCCGCCAATGCGCGCGACCATATCATCTTGTTTCAGGAGCCGGACAAAACGCTTGCCAGCGATCCGCAGGACTTGATCGCCCAAAGCATGGCCGAGGCTGTCGTTGATGTTCTTGAATCGAGCGAGGTCGAGGAACAGGACGTGAAACGTCTCTAAGGGATCATTCTTATAGGCCTCGATGAGCCGTCGCAGAATGTCGTTGAAGCGTTTTCGGTTGGGCAAACCTGTGAGCGAATCATGCAGGGCCGCAAATTGCAGATCCTGTTCGCTCCGCCGCAAGGCGTCGTTAGCCCGCTCTTCTTTCTCGAGCGCTTGTGCAAGTTGGGCAGCGTGGCCCTCGGCCTCGATACGGCGTTCGCGCTCGGTCTCGGCCTTTGCCCGTTCGGCGGCCTCCATGCTGGTTATCGCCCGATTGGCTTCGGAAATCGATTTGCGATAGCTTAAATACGCGATGCCCAAGGCAAAAAAAGCGATAAGCCCGCTTACGATGTCACCATAGTTGATCAGCTTGTAAATCAGCCCGGCCAGAGCCGCGCCGACCATCTGCGTCACAGAACTACTAAAGCAGTCTCTGCGCCAAACCGTCCACAGGCTAACACCTTCTCTCAAGGCCTGAAACACCGCCACGAGAGCAGACGAAACAGCAAACTGAATGACCGCCAAAGCGCCTAGCGTCGCGATGATCAACTGCATGCTGCCCGGCGCGGCCGTCACAAACGAGGCACGCGGCACGTTGACGTAAACCAGAAAAGTGACCGCGGTCGCAACTGCGTTTATCGATACATTGGTCGGTATCATTAGACGGCCAAACGGAAAACCTCTTTTTCGCAGATACAGACAGTTTGCGCATGTTTCGGCCGCGGCGACGATGATCGCCGCCGGGCCACCGAAGAGCAAAAACGAGAGAAACACGGCCGCGTCAGAAAAACTGATAGCAAACCGCGACCCATGAAGGGCAAGGCTCATCCGCGGCGCGACAAGTGTCGAAAACAGCAATACCAGCAGGAATTCCAAACCGAGATTAGCCGTCTTAAACGTCGAGAACGCCCAGATCAGGCTGGCGCCACCGAGAACGATGGCCAGTAATTTAGCGAATTGTGCGATCTTGTCTCGCGTCATCGGAAGGAAAGGGGCGTGTGTGGTCAATGGAAGGCGCACGATGAGGGACAAATTCCCATCTAGGAGTTTAACATCTTTGTTCACTGAAGCCAAGAAAAAAGTAAGTCCGATTCGCCCGAAATGTATACGGATTATACAGCCCAAAAGTGTATACATTGTATGCGATTCCGTAAATCACTGATTAGATTGTATTTAGGGTGGCAAGTCCGAATTGTTGTGTAGTGAGTATACACAATCCATCTCGACACATTTTCGTCCAAACTCATGCCGCCACCTCACGTAACCCATTCGGAGACAACAAGTTAGAAAATTTTACTCGATCTCGGGCACCTTTGGCACGCTGCTTGTAATAAGGAGGGCAGAACGAAGCTGATGAGCCTCGGACTAAAAATACTTTTTAGGAGAAGATAAAATGAAAAAGGTAATTTCGACAATCGGATTGGCAGTGGTTCTGGCGGGCAGCACGTTTGCAAACGGCGGCATCATCGTAGCTGGCAAAGATGGCTCAACGACCGCAGGTTGCCCGACATCGCGTGACGGCATTATCGTTGCGGGCCGCGATGGCATCATCGTTGCAGGCAAGGACATTATCGGCATCATCGTGGCGGGGCTCACCGGAGTTTCGATCAACACGACGGGATCGGGCTGCACCTCGACCGAGCGTGACGGCATCATCGTCGGCGACTAGTTATTTGACTTCTAACCCGGGGGGAAAACAAGCAGCCGTGTCGGGAAACCGACCGGCTGCTTTCCTTTTCTATCGCTGAACGGCCAGCCCCCGAAGATTCTCCACGGCAGACGGCAATACCTCCATCAGACGGTCGATGTCCTCGATCGTATTGAATCGCCCAAGACTGAATCTCACTGCACTGCGGGCGTCGCCGTCGTCGCGGCCCAGTGCCCTTATCACCGGCGATGGTTCAAGCGTCCCCGACGAACATGCTGAGCCGGTCGAGACCGCAACACCGTGCATGTCTAGGTTGATGAGCAGAGCTTCACCCTCGATCCCTCGGAAAGATACATTGGCGATATTCGGCAATCGGGCTGCTCGGTCGCCGTTAAAGGCTATATTCGGGATAGTGTCCATGATCCGAGTTTCCAACTCATCGCGCAAGAGAGCGAGCGACTGTGCGGACGCATCAAGCGCGTTTCCTGCCATCTCGCACGCCTCGCCAAAACCGACGATCTGGGCCACGCCTTCCGTGCCGCCGCGTCGCTCGCGTTCCTGATGCCCGCCGAGGTTCTGCGGACTGATCCGCACGCCGCGCCGCACGTAGAGGGCACCGGCCCCTTTTGGTCCGTGGATCTTGTGGGCCGATATCGTGAGCAGATCGCAGCCAATGGCCTCGACATTCACCGCCGTCTTACCTGCCGCCTGGACCGCATCGGTATGAAACCAGATCTTCTGCCCCGCGTCACGACGTTCTCGCACAATGCTGGCCGCCTCGGCAACCGGCTGCAGGGTGCCGACCTCATTGTTTGCCGTCATCACGCTTACCAACAGGGTGTCAGGCCGGATGGCGTCCTTGAGATCGTCGACCTTCATGATCCCATTTTCATAGACCGGCAGATATGTGACCTCAAATCCACGTTTTGTCAGTTCGTCGCATGCGCCTCGAACCGCCGGATGCTCGATCGCGGAGGCGACAAGGTGGCGGCCGCGGTTCGCATTTGATTCGACAAGGCCTCGGATCGCAAGGTTGTCGGCCTCGGTGCCGCCCGACGTGAACACGATCTCGTTCGGCCGCGAGCCGATCAGGCCCGCAACCTGGTGGCGCGCCTTGTCCACTGCGGCCCGCGCCTGCTGGCCAAAGTGATGAATACTCGACGGGTTGCCGAAATGCTCGGTCAGATACGGCATCATCGCCTCGACGACTGCAGGATCGAGCGGCGTCGTGGCGCTGTTATCGAGATAGACGCGACGGAGCATAGCTTTAGTTTACTAACTATTGGCGAAAATTCACTGATTGCGATAGAGTTAAACTCGGTTTAGTGCATCTGCATCAA
>JAGOWF010000018.1 GCA_018060305.1 Pyrinomonadaceae bacterium | reverse complement strand
AATAACCTCGTATTCGATTCGTCGGCCATACTTGCGATCTATTACGATGAGCCGGGCAAACGCAAAGCCCAGGAATTACTCGAAGAGGCCGATCCGATCATCTCGTCGGTAAATCTGTGTGAGATTTATACGAAGCTACTGGAGGACGGACTTGACGCAGGCAAGATCAGCGAATCATTCGACGCCCTCGAGCTCAGGGTCGTCGATTTCGATGCCGGAGATGCATTGAATGCGGCTGAATTACGTCGGCGGACGAAACGTCTCGGCCTGTCACTCGGTGATCGAGCGTGCATCGGCTTAGCGATACACAATAAAACGGCCGCGGTGACCGCGGATCGAATCTGGCAAAAGGTCAGCGGCTGCGAGATCAAGCTGATACGCTAATTGAGTGGAGCAGTATATCCCTCACGGGCTCGAACGACGGTGCCCTTTGGCAGGCCCGTCACATCGACCCGTAATTTTCGATATGTTCCGTCCTTTTTAGTATTCGACGGATAATATGCAAGCGTGTATTTCGTGCCGATCTCGTCTGCGACGCCCTTAAATGCGGCTCTGGCATCGCTGAGATCACCAATCGGGAAGACGCGGCCGCCGGACGCCTTGGCGAGATCGGCCATCTCCGTGTCGGCAAGTTCGTATAGGCGTTTGCTGACGGCCAGCCGTTCAAACTCGCCGAGATCGCAAAAGCTCACAGCACGTTCCATTCCCGGTTTTGCTTTAATGCTGCGATAGTATCGGCGTATTTGAGCACTCGAAAAGCGGATCGCCATCTCGCAATCACCCAGGAGGTTTGATTCAAAAAACTCGCGCGTATCGACCTTGATAAAAAATGCTATCAAGCCCGAACTCTCGATCATCTCCTTCGCCGACTCAAAATCGGCCGCGCTCGACGAATCAACGCCGTCCGTAAGCGCGACGAGCGCCCGGCGGCCACGGAATTCGTCAGAGGGCCGATCACCAAAAACCTTCTCGACGATCTGTTCCAGCGAGTCGTAGTATGGCGTGCTGTTGCTGGTGCGGACACGCTCGACAGTGGCCTCAAGCTTCGCGCGCTCCGACGTCAGCGGATTCAGGACCTCACTTATCGAATAAGCCTCTTGCTCGTCTCGCTCAGTCCTGTAGGCAATGATCGCGACGCGATCACCCAAACGCAGCGACCGAATGAACGCTAGCGCTGCCCTCTTTATCAGTTGCAAGTCATTGCGGGCCGAACCCGACGTATCGAGCAGCAAAGCAACCTCGAACGGTTCAGCAGTAGATGAGAAATCCGCGATCGCCTGTCGCTTGCCATCCTCGTAAACGACAAAATTTGTTGCCTTCAGGCCGCGGACCGGCACGCCTGCCGGTGACAACACGGCCAGCGGAACATCAACGATCTGCGTATCGACCTTTATGACGTCGTCGGCTTTCGGATCCTGTGCACGTGCCGAAAAAGGCAAGGCTATTGCGGCGGTGATCAACAAGAATAACAGTCGTACTCGCATTAGTTTGGCGGCCTCATCCGGTTTCTCGTATTGTAACAGAAACGTCAGTTTGCTTTTGTGTCCGGCTTGATAACAATTCGACATCGTGTGTGCTATTATTGACGAAAATTGAGTAGCAAACCGTTCGTTTTTGGCCCGCGTTATTGCCGAAACGACAAGAGGAATTCTGAGATCAATGTTTTCGGGAGAGAAATGATGAAGAAATTGTTTTTTTATGCAGCACTTGTAGCCGTTGCTGCAGCGGCGGGTTTGAACTATAAAACGGCCGGTGTCATGGCCGAACGTGTCGCGTCGGATGACAAAAAGACAGGCACCTCGGCACGTCCTGAGAACACGACGCCGCAGACGCTGCCATTCACTCAGGACTGGACAAATGTCGGGCTCATTACGGCCAATGACGACTGGTCCGGGGTGCCCGGCATTCAGGGTTTTCTCGGCGACTACAATACCGCCGGCACACCGACTAATGTCGATGCTCGAACCGTCCTGGTGGACATGGCCACGTTGGATGTGATCGCAAACCTCACGAATGCGACCGCCACGAACGGCGGTGTCGGCGAATTTGAGATCACAAATCCCGTCGTCGGCCTGCAGGGATCGGGAACGGCCGATGCCCCGAATCTTGTTATCTATATCAACGCGACAGGCCAGAGCAACATTCGTTTTTCCTGTCTCGTTCGTGACATTGACGATACGGCAGACAACTCGGTCCAGCAGGTCGCGGTTCAGTATCGGGTGGGAGGCACGGGCGATTTTTCTAATGTTCCGGGCTCTTACATTGCTGACGCGAGCGCCGGCCCAAGCCTGACCTTGGACACGCCAATCGATGTGACCCTACCGCCTCAGGCAAACAATCAGGCCAACCTTCAGATCCGCGTGCTTACAACGAATGCGGGCGGCAGTGACGAATGGCTTGGCATCGACAACATCAGCGTTACTGCAAACGGCCCTGTGCAGACGCGACGTGCCCATGTCGATTTCAATGGCGACGGACGCTCAGATTATGTTGTCGCTCGCAACGAGGGTGGCCTTAAGGTCTGGTATGGCCAATACGCCGGCTCGGCAACCACATTTGCCCGCCAATGGGGCCTCAATGACGACTCGCCGGTCCCCGCCGACTACGACGGCGACGGCAAGGCCGATATCGCGGTGTGGAGACGAGACACAGGGCCGAACAATCGCTCGTATTACTACATACTAAACAGTTCGAACGGCACCTTTAGGGCCGACCAGTTTGGCAACGGCACCGACGACGTTGACATAACCGGCGACTATGACGGTGACGGCAAGGCCGATCTGGCGGTGTTCCGTGAGAACGGAACGGCGTCAGATCCGTGCGGCGTCTTCAAATCGGTATTCTACTATCGGCCGTCATCCGTGCCGGGATCTGACTTTACTCCGATCTGCTGGGGCCAAGCGGGTGACCGCGCCGCACCGGGTGATTACGACGGAGATGGCAAGTATGACGCCGTCGTCGGCCGCGATGTCGGCGGCCAGGTGGTGATCTATATACGCAACTCGTCGAACGGTAGCTTTAACGCGGTCTATTTTGGACTGCCGACAGACGCCTTTGTGCCGGGCGATTACGATGGTGACGGGCGGACAGATATCGGGGTTGCTCGTGAGACACCTGGCGGCGGTGGTGAATTTTACATCCTCGAGGCTGACGGCGGCGGAACTGGAGCACAGCCCTATACCATTGGCGGTATCGACCCACAGACAGCACAGTTGGCTCCGGGCGACTATGACGGCGATGGACGGACGGATATTGCCGTCTGGGTGCCGGGTTCGCCCGGCACATATATCATCCGCAAGGCGACCGGGGCATTTGAATTCTTCCCGTTTGGCCAGACCGGTGACGATGTTGTCGCTGAAGAGATCGTTAACGGAGGCGACTAAACAGGACAAATTTGTCCGATTTTACCGCCGGTGGCCGTGGGCCGCCGGCCTTTTTTCTCGTAGGCCGTATTGCTATTGACACCATCGCCATTGTCGCCCAAAATTGTTTGCGAGACGCAGATACTACATATCATTCAAACTCACAGGGAGGGACTAAAATGAACGCACTTCTTTCTATCGCCAGAATTTCCGTTATGGCGGTTTCTATCATCGTGTTGGCGGCGATCGCGACGCCCGCGGTAACCTACAATGCCATTCCCGGCACCCTCGGGGCCATCCCGGACGGCCCCAGCGGCTGCGGCACTTTCGGGGCTGAGCGCGACGTAACTTTTACAGTGTCCGGATTCACCGGCCCGCTCACCCATGTCAGCGTTAATATAACGGGGGCCCATACCTGGGTCGGCGATATGGACGTCGTCCTGTCATCGCCGGGTTCCATTGCAAACAGGATCGTCTTCTCGCGGACCGGCGCGTTAAGCGCCAGTGCTTGTGGCGACGACTCAAATTTTAGCGGGCAATACTCGTTTGCCGACGGCAGCCCTGCTTCTGAAAACTGGTGGGAAGCTGCCGCTGCCGCTCCTAACTCAACAGCGGTGGTCGCACCGGGCTCGTATCGGGCAACGATAGGCGGCGGCGACCCTGGCGGCGGAGGCAACACATTAATGCTGCCAAGTTTTGTGGGATTGTCCAATGCTCAGATCAATGGCACATGGACGCTCAGGTTCCGCGATGGCGGAGGGGGCGACTCTGGAGCGATCACGGCGGCAAGCCTCAGTCTCAACAGCGTAACCGAGGGGCAGCACGTCGTTGATATGAATGGCGACACGCGAACCGACTGGACGCTCGTTCGCAATATTGGCGGCGGGCCGACCGGCCAGGTTGCATGGTTCACATCCTACAACGGCTCCGGCGGTGGTCAAACCGACGTATTTGGCACGGCGGCCGATAACTTTGTTTCGGGAGACTTCGATGGCGACAAGAAGGCCGACGTGGCCGTCTGGAGGTCTAATCCGATTGCTGCCTTCTTCTACATCCTGCGCAGCTCGGACTCGACCTTCGTGCCTATCCAATGGGGCATTACCGGCGACAAACCCGAGGTGGTCGGTGACTACGACGGTGATAACAAGGCGGATTGCGCTGTGTATCGCAGCGGGGCTTCGGCGGGACAGCAGAGCTTCTGGCATATCCTGAAAAGCTCCGACGGCGGCTATCTTCCGATCCAGTGGGGCCAAAACGGTGACTTTGAGGCACCTGGCGACTATGACGGTGACGGGCGGATGGATGCGGCCGTCCAGCGAAATGCCGGCGGTGGATCGGCGATCTTCTTTATCCGGTACTTTAACGGTACTTTTAGCCAGATCGTGTTTGGAACTCCGACCGATGTTATCGTACCGGGCGATTACGACGGTGACGGCAAAACCGACCTTGCCGTCACACGCGGCGTGTCGGGACAGATGAACTGGTTCTACGATCCGAGCTCGATCCCCGGGACGCAGATCGTGCAGACGATCTTCGGAGCTTCCGCGACCGATTTTCGGGCACAGGGCGACTACGATGGCGACGGACGCACTGACCAGGCCGTTTGGCGACCTAGCGCGACGCCCGGCCAGTCGGCGTTTTTCGTCAACGGTTCTGCGACCGGATTTTTCGCGTTCCAGCACGGTCAGAACGGCGACTATCCTGTTGCAAACTTTAACTCGCATTGATCCTGAACGGATCGCGCATTAAGAAAGGCTGGGCGCCATCGCCCAGCCTTTAGTTTTTTCTCCGGCCAACCGATCAGATGTATTTGTCGATAACGCGGGCGATCGCCTCGCGCGTGACCGCACCTACGATGCGCTCCTGCTCCTGACCGCCCTTGAACAGTATGAGCGTCGGGATGCCTCGAATGCCGTATTGCTGCGGCACATTCGGGTTCTCGTCAACGTTCATTTTATAAACGCTCGCGTTGTCCTTGTACTCTTCGGCGATCGCCTCGACCGTCGGGGCGATCATTCGGCACGGGCCGCACCATTCGGCCCAAAAATCCACCAAAACCGGTTTTTCCGAGCCGATCACGTCTGTACTAAAATTTGTATCTGTTACCTCGTTTGCAAAGTGTGCCATTCAAATTTCTCCTGATAGTCTTGAATTATTGCGTTCCTAAATTTTAACTAATCACTCATCAATTGTCGCATCCGGTTTAATACCGGACGACGATCTTGCCAAAATGCGAACTTGCCGCCATATACATCAAAGCCTCTTTTGCCTCGTCAAAGTCGAATTCCCTGTCGATCACGGGCCGCATGCCCGATGAAGATATCTTCGCGTTCATGTCCTCAAACATCTTCCGAGAACCAATAAAGATGCCCTGAACCCGAATTCCCTTCATAAAGATCGGTATCGGATTAAATCCGCCGGACGTATCCAGCGCACCTATCAAAGCGATGTGGCCGCCGACTCGAACGGACTTGACCGACCGCGTCAGAGTTCCCGTACCGCCGACCTCGACAACGTGATCGACACCGAGCCCGCCGGTCAACTCAAGCACGGCATCGTCCCAATTCTCGGTATCGCGATAGTTGATGGTCTCGTCGGCACCGAGATCGCGAATTTTTGCCAGCTTTTCATCGCTGCTTGACGTCGCGATGACCGTCGCTCCAAGCAGCTTTGCGAACTGCACCGCAAAAACCGACACGCCGCCGGTACCGAGCGTCAGCACCGTCTCGCCAGGCTGGACATTGCCCGAAACTACAAGTGAATTCCACGCCGTGACTGCCGCACAGGGCAGTGTCGCGGCCTCCTCGAACGACAAATAATCGGGGCACGCGACCAGCGCTTCCTGATCGAATACCGCGTATTCCCGCAGCACGCCATCGGCACGGCCCGCACCGATCGCCGATCTCGCTTTCTGGGCCGTCGGCTCACCGTCGATCCAAGCCGGAATAGCCACCGAACAAACGCGATCGCCGATTTGCCACTTCGTAATGCCGTCGCCGACCGCCGTTACCTCACCGGCACCGTCCGAGAACGGCACCAACGGCAGCCGCATCCGCGGATTATATGTGCCCTCGACGATCATTACGTCGCGATAGTTGAGCGACGCGGCGTACATCTTTACTAGCACCTCGTCCGCGCCCGGCACCGGCATCTGGCGCTCGACAAGGGCGAGATTCTCAATGCCAAATTCCCTTATCTCGTAAGCTCTCATTTCTTCCGGGGCGAGTTAAGGTCGAGCCTGATCACCACATCGTCGCGGATCAGGTCGTCAGCCTTGCCGGCATAGGCGATGCCAAAATCCTTGCGGTTGATCGAGAACTCAGCCCTGACCTCGACTGCGTCGGGCTTGATCGTGATCGTCGCCGGAAACGTGACCGACTTTTTCACGCCTCGCAATTCAAGATCGCCGGTCACGGTATGACCGCCGCCGGTGGCCGGTTCGATCTTGGTCGAGGCGAATGTCGCACGCGGATATTTCTCTATCTCGAAGAAATCCGCCGTTTGCAAGTGCGTCGTCAGCTTATCGACATCGGCAAATACCGACGCCATCTCGATCTCGACCGCCACCTTGCTTGCTTCGGCTTTGTCACCGACAAGGTCGATGATGCCCTTAAAGCTCTTAAATCCGCCGTCGTGCTTGCCCGTGACCTTTGAGCCGGTAAATTCGATCTTTGAATTCTCAGGCGTAATGGCCAGTGCCGTCCCGCTGCTCTTGAGGTCGGACGGCGAACTCACTGTGTTCGTCGTGGTCGGTTCTGTCGTTTGGGCCTTTGGCTTGTTCGCTGCCGGATCGGCGCATGCCAACGCGGTCAAAACAACAGCAATAACTATCAGATAGAGTGATCTCATAAATTTTATCGTTTCAGAAACTAAGCGTTTGCGTCCATTACCATCGACATGACGGTTGCCAGAGTATATTGTCCAAGTTTTTCGCCCACGCTGCGGTCGATCTCTTTCTGGAGATTGCAAAGGACAGTCTCGATACCGCGAGCGACAGGACAGTCCTGATTCGGCGGATTGTGATGCAGCGCAAACACTTCGCCGCACGAGACCGCCTTATAGATCTCGCAGAGCGTTATCTCGCCCGCGGGCTTTGCCAGCCGCGTCCCGCCAAGGGCTCCGGTCTGTGATGCGACAAGGCCTGCGTGCCCTAATTGCCCTAGCAGGCGTCGGATGACAACGGCATTGGTATTGACGCTCGCGGCGATGTATTCGGACTTCACATTGCCGTCGTCCGCACCGGCAAGCAACGCCAGCACGTGGACAGCAACTGAGAATTGACTATTCGCCGCCATAATTGTAACTAGTATAGTTACAGTTCAGTTGCGATGTCAAGGCGATAGAAAAAGCCGGGGACAGCCCCGGCTCCCTTCGCTAATGTTAGTGATAACTAGTTCTTACGCGTAACTTTCGGGCCGCCCGTCGGCGCATTAGTCGGCCGTGACGATACGGTTCGCACCACGCGGTTGCCGACTGGTGCAGCCTGGGCAGGCGAGCGTCTAAAAGCCGCTACGGCTTCGTTGGCCTTGCCCTGTGGAATGTTGATGATATACGGCTCCGGCGGCGTCATATTGCTGCGCAGGTGCGGGTTCAGATACCGCAGATACTGCACCGTCGTGTCGGACGCCTGCGCGATCGCGTTTAGGCTCGTCGAAGCCGGCACACGAATGCGGTCATACATCAGGGGGGCCGCCGGCCGAATATGTCCAAAGCCGTATTGGTTCGGATTGTTCGCGATCAGGATCGTGGCGAGAATATTCGGCACGTAGTTTCGCGTTTCCTGCGGCAAATACGGATAGGCCACCCAAAAATCTGCTACACCCGCACGGCGGATCGCCCGATCGACGTTGCCTTCACCGGAGTTGTAGGCGGCGAGAGCGAGTTCCCAGTTGCCGTTGTAGCGATTCGCAAGAAACTTCAGATAACGCGCCGACGCACGCGTCGCTTCGTCAAAGCTGTTGCGCTCATCGATATGCGCCGTCCGCCGCAGCCCGTAGCGGGCACCTGTTCCCGGAATAAACTGCCACAGTCCCGACGCCGCTGCCCACGACAATGCTGACGGCTTCCATGCGGATTCGACCTGGCCGAGCCATGCGACATTCTCGGGAATTCCCTCTTCGCGAAATATCCGACGCGCCATCCGCATAAACATTCCCGACCGGTAAAGCCCAGTCTCCATCGTCGTCCGCCCGCGGCCGCGATAGTAGTTGATGTACTGCTGTATCATCGGATGAACGCGGAATGAGAATCCCAACGAACGATTCGCAACGGCAACCTGAGCATACTGCAACTGCTCCTGAGCCGACGACGAATCGACGTCCTGTTCGTCGGTACTCAGTTCGAGCCTCGTCAGATCGTCAAGCGGCGAAGGCGTGTGTTCCTGCGAGTTAAAGCCGACTGTCTCGGTCGGCGTCAAATTCGCTGCGAGCGTCGTCGATGACGGAACGGCCGTCTTTGGCGTGGCACGCGTGATCGCAGCCACTTTATCAGACAGGGCCGCGTCGATATTGCTCCATCCGCACGTGAGCGTAAGATTCCTGAGTTTCGGAGCGTTTCGGTCAGACGGAAACTCGATCAGATATATAGTCTCGATCAGTTGGTTATAGCAGCCATCCAAACGCTGGTCGCGCTGGATCGTCGAATACAGAAACGCCTCGACAGCCTTATTAAACTTCTCGCCCGCCGCATGCCGATCGTTGTCGGCATAGGCAAGCAGCCCTTCACGAAATGAGACTCCCGCATCATCCAGAACCTTGTTTACCAGGGCCTGTGTGCGCGCGACATCCTCGGTCTGGCCGTTCGCGGTCAAGCCGAGGACCAGGACAAAAAATAGACTAATAACGATCGAACTGCTAAGGATTTTTCCCATTAAATTTCGTCTGACTCCAAAAACATCAGAAGGGGCGAATAAGGACAAATAACTATCGCCGATGCCAATATATAAACGCACACATGACCCCAAAGTTCCGCCTCGTCCATAAGGCGAAATTATCGGACTTATAACTTAAACTAGGTTACACGTCATCAAAACCGCTGTCAACGCTCAGATCAGGCGGCTTTCAGGGCTTTCACCTTCGCTTTTTCAACCCGCGGCTTTGCCTCGCGGAGTGCGGCGTCGAATACTTGCCGCACGTTCTCGACAAAAATAAACGTCAAATCGTCGCGAACTTCCTGCGGCAGGTCCTCAAGATCGCGTTCGTTCGGCGCGGGCAGGATGACCGTTTTGATCTTTGCGCGACGGGCAGCAAGCAGTTTTTCCTTAACGCCGCCGATCGGGAGCACGTTGCCGCGGAGCGTTATCTCGCCAGTCATGGCAACATCCTTACGGATCGGACGCTGCGAAAGGACTGAAACCAAAGCCGTTGCCATCGTGATGCCCGCGCTCGGGCCGTCTTTTGGTATTGCTCCCTCGGGCAGATGAATGTGAATATC
Source organism: Pyrinomonadaceae bacterium (assembly GCA_018060305.1). GTDB lineage: Bacteria > Acidobacteriota > Blastocatellia > Pyrinomonadales > Pyrinomonadaceae > OLB17. The sequence continues at coordinate 7,305 of JAGOWF010000018.1, read as the reverse complement.
GTAAGTCTCGAGCACGCTCTCGTCGATGCCGAGTTCAGCCGCTCGGGCCTTTGCGTAAGAAAACGCCGCCTGCGCCGATTCCTGCATCACCTCGCCAAGCTGGCCCGTCAGCAGCAGCTTGCCTTTACCTTTCGTTTTCAGCGCCTCGATAAAGAGAATATCGCCGCCGACGGCCGTCCATGCCAGGCCGGTCGCGGTGCCGATCTCGTCCTGTTTGAGGGCACCCTCGGTAAATATCTTAGGAACTCGCAAAAACTCTTTTAGGTTCTCAGCCGTCACGCGGGCCGGCGAAAAATCGCCGTCCGCCTCGGCCTTTGCGCGGGCAACGCGGCGGCAGACCTTGCCGATCTCGCGTTCGAGTTGCCTGAGGCCGGCCTCCTGCGTGTATTCGCTGACGATTCGGCTGATCGCCTTGCGGTCGAATTTTACGTCGCTCTTTTCGAGCCCGTTCTCCTCGATCTGTTTTGGGATAAGGTGACGTTTTGCGATCTCGAGCTTTTCTTCCTCGGTGTAGCCCGACAGCGATATCGTCTCCATTCGGTCGCGCAGCGCGGGCTGAACGGTGTCGAGAATATTCGCCGTCGTCATAAACATCACGTTCGACAGGTCGAATGTCACGTTCAGATAGTTGTCGCGAAACGCATAGTTCTGCTCCGGATCGAGCACTTCCAACAATGCGCTCGACGGGTCGCCGCGAAAATCCGCCCCGACCTTATCGATCTCGTCGAGCATTATCAGCGGATTGTTCGTCCCGGCCTGCTGAATGGCTTGAATGATGCGTCCCGGCATCGCTCCGACGTATGTTCGCCGGTGGCCTCTGATCTCCGCCTCGTCATGCAAGCCGCCGAGCGATAGCCGCACAAATTTCCTGTTCAGCGCCCTCGCGACCGACCTTCCCAACGACGTCTTACCCACGCCCGGCGGCCCGACGAGACACAGGATCGAGCCCTTTGGCTTTTCCCGTAATTTCCTCACGGCCAACGCCTCGACGATGCGCTCCTTGACGCGTTCGAGGCCGTAATGGTCGGCGTCGAGGATGCGTTCGGCCTTTTTGAGATCGAGATTGTCCTTTGACTGCTTTGACCATGGCAGTTCGGACATTATGTCGAGCCAGTTACGCAACGTCGCGGTCTCGGCGGTGTCCGGGTGCATTCGTTCGAGCTTTTTTAGGTGCCTAAGCGTCTCTTCCTCGACGACGTCGGGCATCTTTGCCTTTAGTATCTTGTCGCGATACTGTTCGATCTCCTCGAACAGCTCGTTGCCCTCTCCGAGCTCGCCCTGAATGGCCTTCAACTGCTGCCTGAGGAAATATTCCCGCTGCGAACGGTCGATGTCAGATCGGGCCTGCGCGTTGATCTCGTGCTGAACGGTCAGCACGTCGATCTCCTTCGACAGCAGATCGTTGACACGCTTGAGCCGCGGAACGGGATCCTCGATATCGAGTACAGACTGAGCGTCCTCGACCTTTAGTTCGAGGTTTGATGCCGCGAGATCTGCCAGCCGGCCGGCGTCATCGAGGTTCGCGATAATGGCGAGCACCTCAGGCGAGATATTCTTGCCCAAGCTTGCCGCCCTATCCATCGACCCGCGAACATTCCTTATCAACGCCTCGACCTTTAGCGAATTCTCGGCGCCAAGCGGCTCGGTGATCGGCGTGACCTCAGACGTAACATACTGGCCGCCGCCATCCACTTTATCGACGCGGCAACGCGACAGCCCTTGTATCAATATGCGAATACGCCCGTCCGGCAGCTTGAGCATCCGCATGATGATCGCCACCGTCCCGACGGTATAGAGGTCGCCCTGCCCGGGCTCTTCCTTATTGACGTCCTTCTGCGAGACCAGCAGTATCATGCGGTCGTTGTCGAGCGCCTCTTCGACCGCCCGTATCGACCTGTCACGCGACACAAACAGCGGCACGATCATAAACGGATATATCACAATATCCCGCAAAGGCAGCACCGGCAACACCGGCGGTATCTGCATCATCGGCTCAACTATCTCAGCCTCAGCCAACGCCACCGGAAATTCATCCAACTCGACCATAAACCTCTATGTTATGGGAACACACCCGAAAGGGCAAAGATCGCGTATTTGTGCCCACGCGAAATAAAAAGCCCCGGCTTTCGCGAGGGCTTAGGTTCCTTTCGGATTTCCTACGTTAGCTTCTAATAACTAACTTGTTATGAGAAGCGGCGTATTCTCTTATCTACTAAACAGGCTGAATGGTATAATACTCGCACCAAAAAATCAAGCGAATTTGGAGCCTCCTAATGAATGGATCGCAGTTGCTTCTAGGTCTTGACCTCGGCGTCACCTCGGTTGGTTGGGCGTTACTTCGACAGTTTGCAGGCGACGAGGCCAGGACTGAGATCGTCGTAACAGGTGTCAGGATATTTCCCGCGACCATCGAAGACAAAACCGCAACCCCTAAGAACCTAAAACGCCGCACGGCGCGTGGTGCTCGACGGGTGCTCAGACGGAGGAGGCAGCGAAGGCAAGCGATCAAGAAGCTTCTTACCGCAAGTGGCCTTTTGCCGGAGATCAATGCCGATGGAGAGACGGCCCTCGGCAAGCTTGGCGATCCGTACCAACTTCGTGCAAGAGGCTCAATGGAGCGGCTCGAACAGCACGAGATCGGGCGTGCTCTCTTTCATCTCATACAGCGACGCGGTTTCAAATCAAACCGAAAGTCGGAGAAATCGAAGGACGACGGCGTTGTCTATGAAGGCATCGCGAAGATTCGGGAGGAGATGAGCAACAGCGAGTTCATCACGCTCGGAGCATTGCTGAACTCGAAAGAAAAAAAGCGAAAACACTATACTCACCGCTCGATGATCGAGGATGAATTTGATCAGATATGGGCGACGCAGGCCGCACATTATCCAGAAATACTCACGCCCGAATTGTGCGAGTCGATCCGACATGCCGCTTTTTATCAAAGGCCTATTTGCTCCCAACGAGGGCTTATCGGCAACTGCACTTTCGAGCCGGGCAAGAAACGGTGCGACATGGCCCGTCAGGATGCACAGCGAATGCGTTATTGGCAGGACATCAATAATCTTAAGCTGCAGGATGTAAAGACGCTTGACTGGATCGAACTGACTGCCGAGCAGAAGTTTCGACTCGCCGGCGCGCTCGAAAAACTAAAAAAGGTTGAGTTTACCGAGGCCGACCTCAGAAAGGCCCTAAAGATCGGCGATAACCTTCGCATAAATCTTGAAAAAAAGATCAAGGGCAACACAACGGCTTTCAAATTCACTAGAGCCATCGGTTCAAAATGGGATGAGATGTCGCCCGACGACCAGGAATTGCTCACGACCGACCTCATACGCATCGAGGACGAACGCTCGCTCGAAAACCGCTTGAGAGAGCATTGGAAGTTTACCGACGCCGAGATCGACAAACTGCTTAACAAGACCGATCTCGAACCGGGCCATTACCGCTGTTCATTAAAAGCGATACGGAAGATATTGCCCAAAATGATAGAGGGCCTCCGTTACGATGAGGCGGCGGCGGCCGTGTATGGCGATCATCGCGGCGTTGCTCCGTCGGGAGATTTTGACCAGCTTGTTCCGCCTCCGCAGCTAAGGAATCCGATTGTCAAAAAAGCTCTCGGTGAGATGCGCAAAGTCGTAAACGCCATCATTCGCGAATACGGCAAGCCCGACCAGATCAGGCTTGAAATGGCTCGCGACCTAAAACTGACAAAAATGCAGAAGGAACGGGCAACCGCTCAGATAAAAAAGAACGAGGCCGCAAACAAAGAGGCCGTGGACTTCTACGTCAATCTGCACGGTATCGACCCCGACGCCATCTCAGGCAGCGACAAGCTCAAGTATCGTCTTGCGAAAGAGGCGAACTGGACATCGCCATATTCAGGCGAGCCCATTCCGCCCGAGGATCTGATGTCCGACCAGTGGCACATTGATCACATCATTCCATACCGCCGGTCGTTTGATGATTCGTATATGAACAAGACGGTCTGCAGCTCAGCCGAGAATAACGACAAGCTAAACCGAACCCCGTTTGAGTGGATCGGAACAGACGAGAAAAAATGGTATGAGTTTGGGCTTCGAGTCGATGGATTTCCATTTGGCAAAAAACGAAAGTTTGAGCAAAAAGAAGTTGACGAGAGCAAAATGGTCAACCGGATGCTCTCGGATACGCGATACATCTGCCGCGAGGCCCGTGCTTATCTTCGCCAGCTTTATCCGGCACATCCGGATGAGAATAAATATGTTCAGGTCATTGCGGGCGGGGCGACAAGCAAGCTGCGCTACGTCTGGGGAATAAACGCGATACTCGCCGACGGTGATATCGAGTATAAAAACCGCTGGGACCACCGCCATCATGCGATAGACGCCATCGTTATCGCATTGACCGACCGTGCATTGTTTCAGCGAATATCGCGCCTTGCCGCGCGCAATGAGGAGTTTCACCGGAAGGAACTAAAAGGTATTGAGATGCCGTGGGAAGGCTTTCTTGACGATGTAAAGACGGCGATGGATTCGCTCGTCGTATCACACGCTCCGACGCGACGCATACGCGGCCAGTTGTTGGAAGAAACTGCATACGGCGCAACATCCGTTCCCGGCGTGTATGTCGCGAAAAAGCCCGTCACTTCCCTGACAAAGCCCGGTATCGAAAACATTATCGATCCTGTGATCAAAGAGATCGTTAAGCTGCGGCTTGCTCACTTTGACGGCGACCTGAAAAAGGCATTTGCCGAATCGCTGTATCACAAGGATGGCAGAACGCCGATTAGGAATGTCCGGCTACACGTCACGATGTCGCCGGAGACGCTCGTCGGCATTAAGGATAAGGCGGGGAAGGAATATAAATACTATCCCTTAGCAGGAAACCATCACGTCGATATTTACGAGAATTCGGAGGGCGAACGAAAGGCAGTGCTTGTGCCGCGGTTCTACGCAGCTCAGCGAAACTGGCAGCCGAATGATCTTGGCTCTGAATGGAATAAGCTCTTCGCACTGCATGCCAATGACTACGTCGAATTTCGTGGAGACGATGGCGAATTGCGTGTTTTACGTGTTCAAAAGATGTCGGGTGGGGGACAGGTAGTAATAATTGCCCGCCCACTCAATGATGCGAGAACTGAATATGTGTCAGGCGTCGTCCAACAACTTCAGGCACACTTAAAGAAGGTCACTCACAAACTTCAGGTCGATCCGCTCGGGCATCTTTTTACAACGGCAGGCAGTTGATAAATATCGGTTCGCTTGCCGCCTTTGGGCCTATGATAAAGCGGACTGTAGAAATCTCGACGCACGGCTGTTATGTCCATACAAAGGACGAGCAGCTCTTGATCGAAAAAGATGGCTTTAAGGTCGGGTCCGTTCCCATCGAGGACCTCGGCGTCCTGATACTTGACAGCCCGCAGCTTCTTATCACATCGTCGGTGATGAGCTCGCTGGCGGAGCAGAACGTGGCGGTGATCTTTACCGACCAAAAGCATCTGCCGTCGAGCCTGACGATTCCCTTTTCAGTAAATTCGATCCAGACAAAGATACTCAATGCTCAGATCGAGGTCTCGCTCCCGATAAAGAAGCGGCTCTGGGCATCGATCATCTCGGCAAAGATCGCCAACCAGTCGCGAGCGCTCGAACTGTGCGGCAAGGACGGCACGGCGCTCAAGGAAATTGCCGCCCGCGTCAAGAGTGGCGACCCGGAAAATCTTGAGGCGTATGCGGCCAAACTCTATTGGCGAAAACTATTTGGCGACGATTTTCGCCGGGACCGTTTTGCCGACGACCAAAATATGCTGCTCAATTACGGTTACGCGATCGTTCGTGCGGCGACGGCACGAGCGATAGTCGGCACCGGTTTGCACCCGAGCCTCGGCATAAATCACAAGAATCAATACAATCCGTTCCCGCTGGCCGACGACCTCGTCGAACCGCTGAGGGCGTTTGTCGATGTTCGAGTATTTGAGATCGTCCGTGAACTCTCCGAGGCCGGTGCCGATCCCGAGATACGGCTGGGACGTGAGCGAAAGGCGCGAATTCTCGCGATCCTGGCCGAGGACTGCAATTTTGACGGCCGCAGGTCGCCGCTGCTGGCCGCCCTCGGGACATATGCCGCGACCGTTAAACAAGTAATGATGGGCGAGGCCGACAAGCCATTGATACCGGTGCTAGTGTGATTGGCCCTTGACGAGCCTGTGTCAAAACTAATCCGCGAAGCGGCAAATAGCCACGCCATTTATGGCGTGGTTCCGTCTTTCGCGGCGGAGCCGCAAAAAGATGGTAGCCAGACGTGAAACGTCTGGAAAGATTGCCTCCAGGGCATCTCGCCCTGAAGGGGCGAAAGGTCAATGTTTACGGGTGTCTGCCGCACCTTCAGTGCGGAAATCATCGTTCGCAGGTTTCCAGACGTTTCACGTCTGGCTACCGTCTTTCGCGGCTCCACCGCGTAGGAGCAGACTTTTCAGACATCCTCGCTATTTGCCCTTCGGGAGGTTTGCCACAGGCTCTCGCCATGAGCTCCTGAGCAAGGAAACCGAGCGATATGAACTTTTTTGGAGGACTAAAAACAGTGTGGATGGTTGTGATGTTTGATCTGCCGACCGAGACGGCCGAGGACCGGCGGCGTTATGCACAGTTTCGCAAGGTGCTGCTCAAAGACGGCTTTTGGATGATGCAGTTCTCAGTATATGGCCGTCATTGCCCCTCAGACGAAAACGCCGAGGTGCATGAAAAACGTGTTGTCTGGGCGTTGCCGCCAAAGGGCAATGTCCGTATAATAAAAGTTACCGAAAAACAGTTTGCCCGCATGAAAACCTTCTATGGAAAAGCACCCACCAAAACAGAAGAACCGCCGCTGCAGCTCAGTTTTTTCTGAACTGCAGCAACGGTATCTTGTTTCTTTTCAGTCAGTTACAGCCGACCGAGTTTAGCAGATAAGAGAATCGCCGCAAATCACAACCTATCTCGATGTCTTTAGGGCGGACTATTAAGTTTAGCAGATAAGAGAATCGCCGCAAATCACAACACCAACTAACGGGCGTTGTAGCTCAATCGAGTTTAGCAGATAAGAGAATCGCCGCAAATCACAACGACGGCCACGCAAAGCAATGACGTGTATCGAGTTTAGCAGATAAGAGAATCGCCGCAAATCACAACCCGACGCCAAAATGGCGATGAGAAGTGAGTTTAGCAGATAAGAGAATCGCCGCAAATCACAACTGTGCCAAGTGCCACGAGTGATGTAAACGTAGTTTAGCAGATAAGAGAATCGCCGCAAATCACAACCTGTTTGCCAGTGGCAACGCGGCTTCTAAAAGTT
>JAGOWF010000197.1 GCA_018060305.1 Pyrinomonadaceae bacterium | reverse complement strand
ACTTTGGCCCTTGTGCCTTTGTGCCGTTGATCGGTGAACACGGTTGGGAAAGCAAGAACTAATGGAAACAATTTACGATCTTATTCACTATCTAAATCCGAAGGTCTTGATCGACACACTCCTCGGCATGTTTGGGAATTGGGTCTATCTTGCGCTGTGGTTCATTATCTTTGCCGAAACAGGACTCGCGGTCGGGTTTTTTCTGCCGGGCGATTCGCTGCTTGTTGTCTCGGGATTATTTGCAGCGGCTAACAAGCTGAATGTTTTTTTGGTCTTGATCTCTTTCTTTTTGGGTTCCGTGATCGGCGACAACACGGGCTATTGGACCGGACGAAAAATGGGCCACGCGCTTTTCACGCGCGAAGATTCGCGGATCTTCAAGCCAAGCCGCGTTAAGAAGGCCCACGAATTCTTTGAGAAATATGGCCCCAAAACGGTGATACTGGCGCGCTTTGTCCCCATTGTGCGAACCTTTGCGCCACTCGTGATCGGTGCGGCGGAAATGAAGTATTCGACGTTCCTGACATACAGCATTCTCGGCGGGCTACTGTGGATAAACAGCATGGTGCTGGCCGGTTATTTCCTCGGCGGCGTGATCGAAAATGCGCTGGGGATCAAACTCGAAGACCACATAGAAAAAGTTGTCATTGTCGTCGTATTTCTGTCGCTGCTCCCGCCGATCGTTGAGTTTCTAAAGCACAGGTTTGCGAAGAAGGACGTTGCCGTAACCGAACCGCCGGTCTGAGGCGGCTGCATCGTTAAAATCGACTTGCAGTAACTTGAACAGTAACCTAAACTCTAGTACTTGACTTATCGGGGCGTGGCTCAGCCTGGTAGAGCGCACGGTTCGGGACCGTGAGGTCGGAGGTTCAAATCCTCTCGCCCCGACCATTTAGAAATAAAAGGAAGCTTCATCGGGAGCTTCTTTTTTTGCGCCAAATGTGACCTACATCACTTCTTCCTACCCGCTTTTGTGATAAAGAGTGACTGAAATTACAAGGGGAAAAGGAGAGACCGGACGTCTCAGGGGATTGCTTTTGGAGGAATGAAACGATGAAGACACATATTTTGACGGCGGCCCGACTACTCCCGGTTGCGGCATTACTATTACTGGGTACTTTCTCAATGGCAAACGTCGGCACGTTGGGCCATACATTTGAGAATAAGACGGGCAAGACAGCATATGACCTGCACATAAAATACAATAGGCAGGCAAAAGTCGTCAGCCAGGATCCGGAAGTATTCGACAAAGTGGATGACGGAGGCGAGGACGGCAGGAATACCATCGATCTATCGGAAGGTTCGGTTGTCAACGGCGGAAAAGTCAAAGTCAAGGCCGAGGCGAAATCAGGCGATCTGGAGATCAATAAGTGGTGGTGGACAGATAAGGATCACAACCGGATCGGAAAGGAATATGACGGATGTAAAGCGGCCGACGGCTGCAGCTCAGACGCATCGGACCCGGCAGGGAGCGCCGGCGTGGTTTCGACCGCGTCCGGCCTGACAAATGTGATCTTTGATCTGCCGCAGGCGAAGGTCACCGTTTACCTGCCCGATGATATGGCGGCAGGCGATACGATCTCAGGCACGGTCATCGCGGAGCCAAATCCGGGATATGTGCAGGATAATTCACCAAATTCGGAAACGCTCCGGGGCGTCGTTGTTGACCTCGGTGACGGGCAAAAGGTGCCGGTGTGCGACCCGTGCTCGGCATTACGCTCGTTCGTATTGCCGCACGTATTTGAGCAAACGGGACGCGTAATAAACGTTTCGCTGGTGCAGCCCGGCCATGCGCCGGTAACGACAAGAGTGCCGGTGCAGCCTGCGTCGGCGTTGGCGACATGGGACCCGAACATTCCTCCGTTTGCTCAGACGGGGCGTCCGGCTACGATATCAGGCCCGTTTGATGGCAATTCCTCAAATACGCAAGTTACAGTTGCGTCGCAAAAGGGAGTGATACTGGCCGAGTCGCGGAGGAAAATGATCCTCAGGACACCTGGGAACCTGACCGGACCTGTGCAAGTAACCGCTACCGATAATGGCAAGACGACGACCGGCCAGATGCGGATCCTTAGCGTCCAGTTGACCTCGCCGAAGACCAAACTGACGAGCGGCGAGGAAACGAAAGTGCACATGGAGATCAAAGGGATCAAGGGCGAGACACGAAATGTGCCGGTTCGCATCGTCACGACGGGCACCGCGAATATGCAGGGCGGCAACCAGCAGGACATCACGATCACGCCCTCTCAGATAGGCTCTGACGGAACATTCGTCAGGGACTTTACATTGATCGGAACATCGACAGGCGCCTTTAGCGTAACCGCTACGGTAAAGACTGATCCGCAGCCCGTTGCCGGCGAGAATAAATGCAAATGTGTGTGCGAGTTTGCCAATCCGCAGATCATTACCGCGGGAACCAAGCAGGTAAAGGGTGGATGGCAACACTCGTTTGAGCCCAATATGAAGAATGCGGCGTGCAACGGCAATCAGTGCAGTGTCGCAAAGATCGACTATTCGTGGTCGGTTGGGGCTGGCAGCACAGCGACCTATACGATCGTCGGGGGCATCTCGACAGCCAAAATACTTACGATCGAGGCGACCAAAGCGGGCACTGTAGATCTATCAGTAACGGTCACGGTTACCTGCAGCGACGGCACAGCGTGTACGGCGACCGGCAGTAAGAGTTTCCGGGTCAAGGGGTAATGGTGTAGGTCGCGACGCTCGTCGGCGTTTCAAAACACCTGACCTTATAGACGTTCACGCGATCGTCAGCGACGCGCGTGTTGAGGTATTCGAGAAAGTAGCGTGCGAGGTTCTCGGCTGACGGATTAAGTTCCTCGTCAAACGGCGGCAGTTCGTTGATGTTGCGGTGGTCGAGGTATTTGACGATCTCGTCGGCGGCGTCCTTTAGGTCACCAAAATCGATAAGCAGGCCGATGTTGTTCAGTTCCTCGCCGCGAGCATAGATCTCGACCTTATAGTTGTGCCCGTGCAGGTTTTCACACTTTCCCTTGTAGCCGCGCAGTTGATGCGCGGATGAGAAATTGCGTTCGATCATTACTTCGTAGAATGAAGACATATGACAATTGTATCGCGCCTATATCGCGCCCGACGGTTCCGTTGCGAAAAATTCCACAACATCATCTAACTCGCCCGTGATCCGCATCCTCGGCAAGCTCGCCAAGAAGTCACGGCCGTAACCTTTCGTCCGTAGTCGCGGGTCGAGCACCGCGATCACGCCGCGGTCGGTGCGGCTTCTGATCAATCTGCCGATGCCTTGTTTCAAGGCGATGATCGCCTGTGGGACGCTGTAATCGATGAATGAGCGGCCGCCGTTCTCGTCGATAAATCGGCTGCGGGCGGCGACGAGCGGATCTGACGGGACGGCGAAGGGCAGCTTGTCAATGATCACGCACGATAGCTGTTCGCCGCGCACATCGACGCCCTGCCAGAAGCTCTGCGTCGCAAAGAGCACGGCGTTTGGCGTCGCGCGAAATCGGTCGAGCAGCCCTGCCTTTGACATTGATCCCTGCACCAGGCAAGGATAGTCGATCCTCGACCTCACCAATTCGTAGAGCGCCGTCATGGATTGATTGCTAGTGCACAGCACGAAAGCGTGTCCGCGCGTGGCTGCGAGTATTCGGACTATCTCCGTCGCGGCCATTGGCGTGAATTCGGGCGCGCGTGGATCGGGCATTGCGATCGGCAGATAGAGAATCGCCTGATCCTCGTAGTCGAACGACGACGGCGCGATGAGCGTATTTGTGGTGCCCGCCGACAGGCCCAGGCGGTCGCGAATGAAGTTGAAACTCGAGTTAGCCGAGAGCGTAGCCGAGGTCAGGATACAAGTTTCGACCTTGTCAAAGAGCTTTTCGTTGAGCAGTGTCGAAACATCGACGGGTGATGCCTGAAGAAAGACGCCGCGCCCGCGTCGTTCGAGCCAGTAAACAAAATTGCCGTCACGCTGGCCGACAATGAACGCGAGATCGAACCTTGCCTGTCTGATCCGTCGAACGAGAGATTCGGCCTCGGGGATCTTAGCCGAGTAAACGTCGATCTCGGCATCGAGCCCTTTGAGAGCGTCATCGAGCGCGTGAAAGGCCTCACCGACCGGCGAGGAGCGCGTCTCGCCGCCTTCCCTGAAGTCAACGGCGGTGTTCTCCTCGAGCGAAAAACGTCCTTCCATGCCGCGTCCCTGCCTAAACTGAAGCCAGAACTGCTCGGCAAAACCTGATACACGAGCGCACGAGCGCATGATCGCCGAGTTAGGAATAGCGTCAGGTATCGGCAGTCTGTCGGCGTCGCGAACGAGCTCGTCAAGTTGATAGTTAGAGACCTGACAGCCAAAATAGTCGGCCGCGATATCCTCGATCAGGTGAGCCTCGTCAAAGATGACCGCGCCGTAGTCCGGTATCACCTTGCCAAACTGGTTTCCCCGCACGCTCAGATCCGCAAAGAACAGGTGGTGATTGACGACGACGATCTCTGCCGCCTCGGCCCGGCCACGCATTCGCGTGATGTAGCACGGCTCGAAATCGGGACACTTCTGGCCGATACACGTCTCGCTTTTGGCGTTCACGCGGCTCCAAAACGGCAGGTTCTCGGGCAGATAGGTCAACTCGGCACGGTCGCCGGTCGGGCTCGAACGGGCCCATTCGCGTACCTCGCGAAAATGGTCGATCTCGTCGATGCCGTCGAGGATCGGTTGATCGTCCGACTTGCTGAGACGGTAGAGGCACGCATAGTTTGAGCGCCCCTTCATGTATGCCGCAGTGAATTTTTTTGGGAAAACGCGCTGCAGGAACGGTATGTCCTTTTCCATCAACTGTTCCTGAAGATTCTTGGTGCCGGTCGAGACGATGATGCGTTTATTGCGGGCTATAGCCTCCTCGATCGCAGGCACCAGATACGCCAGCGTCTTACCTGTTCCGGTGCCGGCTTCGACGATCAGGTGCTTCTTGTCCGCGAATGCACGGCTAATGGCGGCGGCCATTTCGATCTGGCCCAGACGGTGTTCGTACTGATCGTGAAAGCGTGAAATAACGCCGTCGGGGCCAAAGACGGCCTCAGACGAGACGCCCGCCGGTTTCGCTGCTTTTTTTGCTGCCATTTCGTTGACTTGCGAGTGTCCATTTGGGACAATCAGCGTTTCACCTATCTTAATGTTTTCCTGAGGTTATCCCGAATCATGACATTGAATTCAAATCGCTCTGCGTTGCTTACCATCGTTGCCCTGGCTGTGGTTGCTCTAGTTTTGTCCGTCCCGTTTCAATTGCGTTCGCGTGCAGCGAGCGGGCTGATCGAGCGGACATCGAGCCAAGTGCCCGAATTGCCTAACTATGACATCCGCTCGGACAAGAAAAAAGCCGGTCAGATCGCCGCTTTTCGCGGCACGGTCGGTAGGAATGCATCGGATGTTGCCGACGTGCGAGATGCCTTCGTGCGCGGCGAGGCGACGTTGCGGCAAACCGTCCCCTCGCTAAAGATCGTTTATAACGACGAC
>JAGOWF010000196.1 GCA_018060305.1 Pyrinomonadaceae bacterium | reverse complement strand
GCTTCGCGGATCTGGTAGCGGAGGTCGCGTTCGCATGCGGAGGTTGAGGCGCCGGCGGCTGAGACTACGTTTTCTTCGATCATGATCGAGCCCATGTCGTCGGCGCCGTAGCGGAGGGCGACCTGGCCGAGTTTCAGGCCCTGCGTGAGCCATGAGGCCTGGATGTGTTGGACATTGTCGAGGAACAGTCGTGAGACCGCGAGCATCTGCAGGTAATCGATGCCGGTCGGTTCCTCGGTGATCTTACGGCCGAGGGCGGTGTTCTCGCGTTGGAACGTCCACGGGATAAAGGCTGTGAATCCGCCGGTCTCATCCTGCAGATCACGTATCTTCTGCAAATGCGCGACTCGATGCGAGATGCCGTCGCCGATGCCAAACATCATCGTCGCTGTCGATCTCAAACCGACCTCATGCACTGCACGCATCACATCGAGCCACTCCTGCGAGGTGCATTTTGTCGAAACGCGTTTTCGCACCTCGTCATCGAGTATCTCGGCGCCGCCGCCCGGCATTGAATTGAGTCCTGCATCCTTTAGCCGCTGCATTATCGTGACGTAATCGAGGCCTGAGATCAGGTGAATATTGTGTATCTCGGGCGGCGAGAAACAGTGAAGTTGAAACTTCGGATACTTAGCGTGCAGCGTCGAGAGCAGTTCCTCGTACCACTCGATATTAAAATCCGGATGCAGCCCGCCCTGCATCAGCACGCCGGTGCCGCCGAGCTCTATTGTCTCGTCGATCCGTTTGCAGATCTCGTCGATCGAATGGACGTAGGTGTCGGGCTTTCCGGGCCGGCGATAGAACGCGCAGAATGTGCATACGACGTTGCAAACATTGGTGTAATTGATATTGCGGTCAATGATATAGGTGACGACATCGCCGGGATTCTTGCGCTGTCGGACTTCGTCGGCAGTGACACCGATACGGGCGATATCGCGCGAGCTCAATAACGCAGTGCAGTCTGCGGCTGACAGGCGTTCACCGGCGAGGACCTTGTCCAAAATGGGCTGAATTGACGACGTCATCGGCTTTATCTTAGCAAAACAAGGGCTTAAAATCAGGCGGATGGCGAAACCGGCAAAGACGGCCAGATTTACTACGGAACTCGGCAAGCTTGCGGCCGATTACGGCTGGCATTTTATACTTGTAAAGAAAAAGATCGCCGAGAGTTTTCCGTCCGACGGCAAATCGCGACGTGTCGTGTGCACGCTGAACGGCGAAGTTTCGTTTCAAGCCGGACTGATGCATTACCACGGTGATTTTTTTATCACGGTCAATAAGCCAACGCGAGTAAAGCTCGGGCTTGAGGCCGGCGACAAGGTCGATGTGGAACTCAAGGCCGACGAGAGCAAGTACGGCATTCCGATGCCCGAGGAGTTTCGCGAGGTGCTTGATCAGGATCCCGAGGGCGACCGTCTTTTTCACAGCCTGACGGCGGGCAAGCAGCGGAGCCTGCTCTACTACATCGGCAAGGTCAAGGACATCGACAAGCGCATCCATTACGCACTTATCGTCGTCGAGCACCTCAAGAACAACGACGGCAAAGTTGATGGTGACAAGCTATACAAGGAACTCAAACGGCCAATCTCCGATCTTTAGATGAATTGAAGAGGTCTGTTCTCCACAATAAGGCCGTGCTTCGCGGCTAGTTCAAAGTATAGTTTTAGGCCGCTCATCATCGATCCGTCCGGTGAATAAGTGATGTTGTCAGTGAGGTAATCTGCCATGTCAGCGGGCGATAGCCCTATCTGAGCGGCGTAGTTTGCGGCAATTTGAGGAACGTGCGTCAGCCCCTCATCACGAGCACCCGCAAGGTCGATCGCGCACGCTGCACGACGGGTCATCCACATTGCAAAGACAAATCCAAGCCCCGTGTGCCGGTGCCAAAGCTCGGCGAGATCAAAGTGTGCCCTATCGGACGATGCGGTGATCGCGAGAGCCGGATCGCCGATGATCAACGCCGCATCGGCATTTGCGAGCATAGCTGTAAGGTCAGGCTCTGCCCCGATCCATTCGGGCTCAAACCCATAAAACTCGCGAAATATCATCTTTGTCAATACGACCGATGTCCGCGACGAGGTATCGAGGGCGACCGACGTCACATCTGTAAGATCACAACCATTCGTTACGAGACAGACGCTGCGGACGCGCTGTTTTGACCCGACACAGACATCGGCGATGATGCGCACGCCGTCAATGGTCTGGGCACAGATGACCGGGACGAGAGCGACATCGACACGATCCTGATCGAGGAGTTGGGCGGAGCGGGACGGTGCGTTGTCTAGTATCAGTTCGACCTTGCCGTGGTTCGAGCCATAGAGGAACGACCACACGAGCGGTGCGGTATTGGAGTATGCCGATGCTGATAAGCGAGGCGTGTTCATAGGAAAATAAAAGTTTCGCCCAAGCTCATTGAGAACGCAATCCCGCTTTTGGCAGAGGTCGCTGAGGTCGATTATCCTGTGAATAGTGAAGATCTACGACGTCACCGTTACGATCAGCCCCGGAACGCCCATTTATCAGGGTGATCCGGGCGTTGAGTTCACCTCTTTTGAGGCGATCACGCGCGGCGACACCGCGAATGTTTCGCAGATCTCGTTTGGCGTTCACACGGCGACGCACGTCGATGCCCCAAACCACTTTATCGAAGGCGCACGACGTGTTCACGAGCTTGATCCGGCAAAACTGATCGGCCCGTGCTGCGTCGTTCAGGTCGCGGACGACGTAACTGCCATCGAACCCGAACATCTCGGCGATATCGGCGGCATCAAGCGACTGCTGTTAAAGACGCGCAATTCTGAGTTCTGGGCAACACCCGAGGACGGTTTTCGGAAAGATTTCACATACCTGACGCCGGCTGCGGCCAGGATGCTCGTTGAAAACGGTGTCGTCCTCATCGGCATTGATTATCTATCGATCGAGAAAAGTGGTTCGCCGAGGCATCCTGTTCATACGACACTGCTGGAGCATGAGATCGTGATCGTCGAGGGGCTCGATCTGCGTGAGATCGAGCCGGGCGATTATGACCTGATATGCGCGCCGCTGAAATACGACGGGGCAACGGGCGACGGAGCGCCGACCCGCACGTTCCTTATCAAAAGATGATCGCTGACCACCCGGCATACCGAGAGCGTGTTTACGAGATCGTTCGCCGGGTTCCGGCGGGACGAGTGATGACCTACGGCCAGATCGCGCTGATCTTGGGCGAAGGCTACACCGCCCGCACCGTCGGCTACGTTATGCACAGCTCGCCCGACGATGTGCCGTGGCAGCGTGTGATCAATTCACAGGGCAAGTGCTCGACGGGCCGGCTCACCATCCCGATCGATCTACAGCAGGAACTGCTTGAGGCCGAAGGGATCATCTTCAATACCGCGGGCAAGTGCGATCTTGTAACGTATCGTTGGTTTCCGGAAGGTTTCGAGGAAGCTAGCGTCCAGCCGAGCCTATTGACGTAATATCTATCGGCCCCACTTGAGTTTGTTCCGTAACACATCAAAGTAGTTCCTATTTGCCGGCTGCACGAGATCAAATGTGACGTCGCTTTTGCGGATCACGACGGCGTCGCCGGCCTGCATCGGAAAGCCCGTCTGGCCATCGAGGCCCAGAACAACGTCTTCGCTGCCGCTCTGGAGCCTTAGCTCTATCTCCGAAGTATCGGGGACAACGATCGGCCGATTGGTTAGCGTAAACGGACAGATCGGCGTAAGGACGATCGCGTTCATTGAAGGGTAGATTATCGGGCCGCCTGCCGAGAGATTGTAGGCCGTCGAACCCGTCGGCGTCGAGACGATCAGTCCGTCGGCACGAAAGGAATTCACATATAGGCCATTTAACTTGACCTCGATCTCGACTATCCGAGCAAGGGCTGCTTTGTTGATCACTACGTCGTTCAATACACGTCCCGATATCGTGTTACCAGCATGCTCGACATCCAGCATTACGCGGTGATCTATTGCATAGTCGCCCGCAAGGACCAGCTCAAGCGCGGGAAACATCTCCTCGATCCGGAAATCAGTTAGGTAACCGAGACTGCCGTGATTAATGCCAAGAACCGGGATCGAAGCGTCGCCGATGAGCCGGGCGGTCGCGAGCATCGTCCCATCGCCGCCGAGCACGACGATAAGGTCGGCCCCTGTTATCGCCGCCGCACCCTTTGGATCACCTGACGCGATAGGGCCGCTGGGCAGCGCTATGCCGCGCTCAGCAAGCCATTCAGATAGCTGAGCGGCGGTCGAACTTGCCTCCGCGTGATCAGGCTTTATGACTATTGCAACTCTTTGTATCGAGCTTGCCATATGCAGTAAAAAGACGTGTTAATCATCAACGATGCCCCGCAAAACTGCAAGTATTATGTAGGCAGCGGGCCATGCGCGCGTTGGCATTGAATGGCGCTTTTGCTAGAATTGCGGTTTGTCCATTAGGTAAATATCCTTCAATCAGGGGTTAGGTTTAGCAAATGTTAAAGTTTTTCAACCGTCTCGAAAAGACACGCAACTTCGTCCTTCTTATGTTCGCGATCATCATGGTCGTGAGTCTCATCCTCTTTTACCAGCCGACGCAGAACAGCTCGGGCGCCAACCTCTCAAAGAGCGAGGAAACCGCTGCATCGGTTGCCGGAGAGAAAATAACTGTCGGTGAGATCGCCAGGCAGCAGGAGAACGAGAGCATGTTTATGCGGGGGCAAAAGTCACCTGCGAAGACGATCCTCGATCGCTTGGTCAACAGCAGGATCCTGCGCATTGAGGCCGCCCGGCTTGGCCTGACCGCGAGCGACGCAGAGGTGGCCGCCAAGATCCGTGAAACTAATAAGCCTGAAGAAGGTAAACCCTTTGACGAAGCAGTTTACAAACAGAACGTGACCGAGCAGTTCGGCAGCATCTCGGATTACGAAGAGAGCGTCAGGGATAACATCAGCATGCAGAAGCTCGAGGCCTTTCTTACGGCGGGGCTGGTCGTGTCTGAGGAAGAACTGCTTGATAGTTTCAGGCGCAAGAACACGAAATTTGACCTAAGCTATGTTGTCGTTAACAGCGCCGACCTCGCCAAGAAGATCACACCCACCGAAGCAGAACTTCGCGATTATTTTGAAAAGAACAAGGCGACGTATTACGTCAATGTGCCGCAGAAAAAGATCAAGTACATCTTTGTAAACACCGCCAAGATCGGTGAGAAACTGAGTATTACGGATGCCGAAATCCGCGCCGAATATGACAACCTGCCGCCCGACAAAAAGATCGGAGGCGTTCTAGGCCAGGAGATCGTTCTGCGTGTCGCAAAACCTGAATTCGACTCGCAGGTCCAAACAAAGGCCGCGGAACTTGTTCAGCAATTGAGAAAGGACGGGCAGACGGTCAGCGAAGAGGCTTTTGCGACCCTCGCCAAAGGACACTCTGAGAGCCCGACTACGGCGTCCTCCGGCGGCAAGTTGCCGGGGCCTGTGCGCGAAAATCTGAATAAGCCGGACGATCCGTATCAGCGACTGCTCAAGATGAAGCCCGGCGAGAT